>JAFQBF010000096.1 GCA_017416735.1 Bacteroidaceae bacterium
TATGTATCCGGTAAGTGCAGAAATGCAACCGTTGCAAGACCGCATCAAAAGCATGGTGAGCAAGTTTGATGCTTGTACCAACGCCGTGAAGGAAGTTGCCAACCAGGAATTGCTCGACTTCGTGGCTCGCCGCTTGTACGAAATGGCTGCTGTCTGTGTGATGTCACACCTCATCATCCAGGATGCTACCAACGCTCCTGAGATGTTCAGCAAGTCGGCTTTGGTTTATGTAAACTATGCAGAAAGCGAAGTAGAAAAGCACTTCAACTTCATCCGTAAGTTCACTGCAGAACAACTTGACAATTACAGACAATAAAAGAAGTTAGGGGTTGTAGATTTGCAACCCCTAATTATTTTTTAGAATTACAATCATACACTGATTTTGTTTTTTTAATCTTTTTCTCTACACTTCTACACTAAGCCTGATTATCAACCTATTAAGAAGTGCAGGTAAAAGTTTCATACTTATTTTCTCTACACCAGCAGCCTTTTTCTCTACACTAAAAACTTTTCTATGACGTTTGTCTTTTTATATTCATAATACATCGTCTATATATTCAATATATTTCAGCTATATATTTATAATACATCGGCTATATATTCAAAGAGCTTTGAATATAAAATAAATACTAATATTCAACAGTTTACGATACTTATTTTTATACTATGTATATAGAGAAAAACATTTGGTGTAGAGAACTTTTTCTCTACACTATTCTCTACATAAACTAACCTATTGAATATAAGGATTATGCACCAATTAGTGTAGAGATGTAGAGAAAATAACGTAAAAAAGAACTTTTCAGAACATTCATTCCATGCAAGAAACACATCGGACATCGCTAAATCATACATTCTTTCGTGTCCTTCTGCATCCTTTAATTTAAAAATAAAGAAACCTTTTTTAACCATCTTGTAACCTTTTACAATTCTATGACGTCTAATGGTGTATAAAAAACAAAGATATGATTGAAAAGTTTAAAAATATAGATTTACGTTCATTCCAAAATCACTTTGGATGGTGAAGAAAAATCTATTTATAAAAGAATTAAATCTATAGTCAAAAATAAAACAGATTAAGCAATGAAACAGAAAATGATTATGATTGTATTGGGCGGGTGTTTGTGTACCCTATCCGCAGTAGCGCAAAGCTTGTCCGGTAAGATTCAGGACAAAGAGAAAGCATCCTTGGCTTATGTAACCGTTTCCGCCAAGAACCAATCTGACACGACACAGATTTTTGGTGGTATCAGTGACGACAAAGGAAAGTACCGCATCCAACTTCCCATAGGGAATTACAAAGTGGAATACCGATTCTTGGGATACAAGAGTCAGGAACAGGTAGTTTCAATCAAGGGTGATGCCGTATTGCCCGATGTCGTGATGGAGGAAGACATCCACCAAATGAAGGAAGTGAATGTGATAGCCAACCGGATAACCCGCAAGCCTGACCGGTTTGAAATCAACATGCAGAACAGTTCTTTATCAAAAGGAAAGAATATCGAACAAGTACTGACCTACTTGCCAGGTGTCAGTACAGCAGGAGGAGTATCCATCAATGGGAGAAGCGGAACGTTAGTCTATATTGACAACCGGAAAGTGACCAATCCATTGGAACTCTCCACGCTACGGGCAGACAACATCAAGAGCGTAGAAGTCATTCCGATGGCAGGTAGCGAATATGGGACAGAAGCAACGGGAGGTGTATTGAGAATCACGATGAAGAAGCTGGAAGGTGGGTTCACTGGAACCCTACTCAATTACTTGAAAATGTATGATTACGGCTTCAAGTCGGAAGCTCCGGGATTCATCGCCAACTATCGTTATAAAAAATTAGGTGTATATAATATGTTGATCATTGGTGGAGGGAAATATTATCCGATAGATGAAACCCGGAATGTATCTTATCCCAATGGCACTTCTTTGGAAGAAAATAATTATGTCAAAAGAACTTCTACTCAATTGATGAATAACTTGACTTTACGTTATGACATTAGCAAACTTCAAGACATTGCTTTGCATTTTGGAATAAGTCTGAGCAATGACAGCTTGAAGCGCCACTCGTATGGCAATATACATGATAAAGGCCAGATGTATGAAACGAGCATGAATGGGAAAGGTCAAAGTAAAATTAATGATATCAGCCTCTCGTTGCTTTATAATTTGAAGTTGAACAACAAAGGGAATCAATTTTCTTTGGAAGCCAACTATCAGAACAACTTGGACAAGCAAAACAATCTATACTCCTATCTTGACAATGAAGAAGAGTTGGGATTGGACATCCGTTCGGATGCTTATAAAAGTAGAATCAATCATTTCTCGGCAAACCCCAAGTTGCAATTGATGTTAGGCAAAAAAACAGGAATGATGATAGGAGGCATGGCAGCTTATACGAGCAACAAGAATGACGTTCTGCAAAATTCAACACCGGAAGATTATCGTCTCAAAGGAATGGACCATGCTATTTTTGCAGATTTCCGGACTTACTTGACGAGCAATCTATATTTGAATTTGGGCTTACGCTATCAGACAGACAAGTTGGAGTACAAGAATCCGAACAAGGCAGAACTTGACTTTACGAAAAACTTTAACGGGCTGTATCCGACCATGAATCTTGCATATACCTTTAATAAGAAGAAGGGAAGAATGCTTTCGCTAGGATACCGCTATTATCAGTCCTTTCCAAACTTCGGCTATTTCTTTGATGTGAAAGAGGTTCAATCGGACAATTCTTATTCTATCGGTAATCCGAATCTTAACCCCGAACACTTCCATTTGGCTGAATTGACTTATACACACAACAAGTCCATTAACTTCGTCTACTCATACAGACGAGGAACAGACCTTGTTCAAGTCATGACCTTTACGGAAGAGAACAATCCTCTGGTGTCCTATACAAAACCGGAAAATATCGGTGAAAACCATCTTCACCGGTTCTCGGTAGAAATCCGTCATACCCCTTTGCCGTGGTGGTTCTTCAAGTTTACGGCAAGAGCCAATTATGAAGACCGGACTTATGGTGACTTCCATTTCGACCAATGGTATGGACGAGCTTCGCTCAACAACAACTTTACGTTCAAGAACGGTTGGGGAGGCACATTGAATCTGTCAGCTTCTACCAAAAGAAGAAACGGTGACTACACTTTCTCATGGGGACATGCAGAGGATTTTTCCATCTACAAGAGCCTCTTGAAAAATAAACTTAACATCAGTGCAGGTATCACCAACTTTGCCTACAAACGTACCAATGTGTTCACAGAAATGACAGATGGAACAAACATACGTTCTATCGATCACAATCCGATACGTGAATATAACTTGACACTCACCTATTCCTTCCAAAGCGGAAAGAAAATCAAGAATGTCAAAGCCTTGAATGGTGCAAAATTGAATATAACCAAGGCAACTCGTGAATGAAAGGATTTTGTTGTTATAGCAGCACGATTCCATGCAATGCGGCATCGCTTGTCTCGCAATGATATGCAAACACTTCGGAAAGGAGCTTTCCATCGAGACCCTTTCCCGCTACTGCTTTGCTACCACCGAAGGGGTATCCCTTCTCGGCATGTATCCGGTAAGTGCAGAAATGCAACCTTTGCAAGACCGCATCAAGAGCATGGTTTGCAAGTTCGACGCTTGTAGCAATGCTGTGAAAGAAGCGAACAACCAGGAATTGAAAAGCACTTCAACTTCATCCGCAAGTTTACTGCAGAACAGCTTGACAATTACAGACAATAAAAGAAGTTAGGGGTTGCGATTGCAACCCCTAACTTCTTTATTATAATATCGAACTCCACCATTCAAACGGAATATTCAACTTCTGCTTCATACCCACGAAACAGTTTTCAAAGACCAAGGCTCCTTCTTTCGGAATACCGATGCGAACGGTCTTGCGGCATGGGAAGAGATACAACTTGCCACCATTGGTCATTTCGTATGGGATGTCCGAGATGTTGGTTACTTCGATGGTCTTGTCATTGATGCGACGAATCCTTAATGAAGCCTGAATGAGTTTCATCAAATACTCCGACTTTCCTACCAACTTGCCATCAAACAACGCTGCAGTACGACGGGCAAACAAGGCTTCCTTGATTCCTTTTTCGCTACGCTCGGTTGCAAAGACAAGGGTCATCGGACGCATCTTGCCACCTCCCCAACCATAGTCACCGGAAATTAAATCATGGATATCGGTATTCGCCATCGGAGCGATGCCATACTGATTGCACCAATCGAAAGCTACTGGATAATATTCCATATAGTTCAAGACCTCTACGGCATGAATCTTGCCTGCCTTCAGCAACTCTTCATGTACCGGATACAATGTTGATTTATCGTCGGGCCAACCTGGGTGATTCCATTGGATGAACGCACCTTGCTCCAATGCCTTGTCGATAGCTGCCAACGGATCTTCCACATCCATCACATTGGCATCGTTGATGAAGAGGGCATTCAAATGTCCCAATGGTTTGCTACGAGTGATTTCAGTCCCTTGAATCACGATGAAGCCGATGCCGTCACCATATTTCTTGGCTATTTTGAAGGATTCATTCAAGTCACCCAACACCACTTTCTTGTGTGGACGATACTCGATGTGGTCAGTGATGGCAATGGCATCCAAACCTTCTTGCCATGCCTCGGCAACACGCATCGTCGGCCATACATTTCCATCCGAGAAAACAGTATGAATATGGAAGTCACACTTCAAGGTTTCATATCCATCGAAATCAGGAATAGAGATTTCCGTACGGACATTCGCCTGATTGACATGAGTTAATTCCACCAATTCATCGTTTCTGATTTGTCCTTGTGCGACTACTGAACCAGCCAGCAACAAGCTAAAAAGTACACGTTTCATATAGTATTAGATTTTATTAATAAATAAACCTATCATTTCTTCCGATAGCCCGAAGAGGTCATCACTCCTATCAAATCGCCTGCCTCATCCGTGATACGCACTTCGATGAAGGGGATGCGATGATGGTTGAAGACTTCCACAGCTTCGGCATAGACATAGCCTTCCTTCACCGAGCGCAGGAAGGTGATGTTCGCATTAATCGACAAAGTCAGTTGGTCATGGCTATTGGCTGCAGCAGCAAAAGCCAAGTCTGCCAAGGTGAACAACGCTCCACCTTGACACACTCCTCCCGCATTGAGATGCTCTTCCGTAACCAGCATCCTTGCTTTGGCATAGCCCGACTTCACCTCTACAAGCTCTATGCCTGCATTGGCCGCAAAGCGGTCGGCTTTAAAGAATTCCTTATATTTTTCCATATTCTGTTTCACCCTTTATGTCATTCAGAGCGAAACGGAGTGTAGCGAAGAATCTCGGAAGCACAAAGTAGATGTTACCGAGATTCTTCCTCCCTTCGGTCGTCTGAATGACAATTACTATCGAATTGTTACCATCGTCGCTCCGAAACCATATTCACGGAAAGAAGCATCCTGGCTTTGGTAATTCTTATATTTATACTTCAACTCCTGCAAAAGGGACTTGCGGAGCACACCATCACCCTTGCCATGGATGAAGACAATCTTCTGACCTTTCTTGTTCTTATACTCATCGAGTGTCTTGCGGAAGACATCAAGCTGATAGTTCAAGATTTCCCCGTTGCTCATGCCGGCAGTGGTGTCGAGTAATTCATGGGCGTGAAGGTCAATTTCCACGATGGCATTGTCCTTTGGCTTACGGGCTTCGGGCTTACGGGCAGGCTGCATGTCCTCACGCTTCTTGGTAAGCAAGGCTTCCTTGATGTCCTCACCTTTCAGAAAAGTCTGACGGGCAGGCACATCGTCCTTCACGATGTCATAAATGAGGGACGGTTCTTCGAAGAAATCGCTTTCGCGGAAGGTATGGAGTTTGTAGAACTTAACCGTATCGATGCGGAGTTCTACCGACACGGCAGGTTTCAGAATGAAACTCTTGTCGTCCTTGAAAGCAAGGATTTGTACCGCCACATGTTCGAGTTCGTTCAAGATACTCTTCTCGAATTCCTCGATGAAGAACTTGGTGTTCGGCGCTACCGTACCATGGCTACGCACCCGCCAATTATGGCCCTCGGCGGTAAGATAGGTATATACTACGGTATAGTTACTATCGTTAATCAGATAGGCGTCAAAGGCAGTTGTCGAAATCGCCTTCACATCCTGAGGTACAAACCCCAGCATCACGTTCAGGATGTCACCACCCTTTCGTTCGGGTTGCTTATAAGTAATGGGACGTTCGTCTTCACGTTTCTCTTGATACGCGCTGACGTTTTTATTTTTTGCGCTGACGTTTTGCGGAGCAGGTGCTACCGGCTTACGCTTGATGTTATAGTCATCCGTTTCAATCACCACACACTCACGCATCAGCATCGGGATGTCGAACCCGTCTTCATCCTGTACCAACACAATGTCCTTTCCTTGAAATCCTGTCACAATACCGCCCCCCACTTCACTGAGGAAACGGACTTTATCTCCTATTTTCATTGGTTTCTCTTTTTTGTTTATGCAAATATCGGAGAATTATTTGAAAATCACAAAACAAAAACACCTTATAAATGATGAATATTCATTCCTTTTTACTATATTTGTCCATAACCTTAAATCAGACTCGTATGGCAATAACATTACCTAACGAATTGCCTTGCTACCCGTCTTTCGTAGAAGGCATCCGAAGGGCTCCCGACCGGGGCTATCGCCTCACGCCTGCGCAAACCGAAACCGCGCTTAGAAACGCCCTTCGCTATATTCCCAAAGAACTTCATGCAGAATTGGCTCCCGAATTTATGGAGGAGCTCAAGACCCGTGGAAAAATCTATGGTTACCGATTCCGCCCGGAAGGGGATTTGAAAGCAAAACCGATTGATGAATACAAAGGAAACTGTATCGAAGGAAAAGCCTTTCAAGTCATGATTGACAATAACCTTTCGTTCGACATAGCCCTTTATCCGTATGAATTGGTCACTTATGGAGAAACGGGACAGGTCTGCCAAAACTGGATGCAATACCGACTCATCAAGCAATACCTGGAAGTGATGACCAACGAGCAGACACTCGTAGTGGAAAGCGGACATCCGCTCGGTCTCTTCCAATCGAAGCCGGATGCTCCCCGTGTCATCATCACCAACTCGATGATGGTGGGCATGTTCGACAACATCAAAGATTGGGAGATTGCTGCACAGATGGGTGTAGCCAACTACGGACAGATGACCGCCGGAGGGTGGATGTATATTGGGCCGCAAGGCATCGTGCATGGCACATTCAATACCTTATTAAATGCCGGGAGAATGAAGCTCGGTGTTCCTCAGGATGGCAATTTGAATGGTCATCTGTTCGTGTCCTCCGGGTTGGGAGGCATGAGCGGTGCCCAACCGAAAGCAGCCGAAATAGCCGGAGCAACGGCCATCATTGCCGAAGTGGATTATTCGCGTATCGCTACACGTCATAACCAAGGTTGGGTGCAGCACATCACTTCCGATTTGAAGGAAGCTTACCAGTTGGCCAACGAAGCCATGAAAGAAAAGCGTCCTTGCTCCATCGCCTATCATGGCAATGTGGTGGACTTGTTGGAATATGCATTGAACCATGGCATACACATCGAACTCCTCAGTGACCAGACATCGTGTCATGCAGTATATGAAGGTGGCTATTGTCCGGCGGGCATCAGCTTCGAGGAACGTACCCGTCTTTTGAAGGAAGACCGACCGACTTTCGAAGCGAAAGTGAACGAAAGTTTGAAAAGACACTTTGAAGCCATCAAGGCATTGGTGGCACAAGGTACTTATTTCTTCGATTACGGCAATTCTTTCATGAAAGCCATCTACGATGCCGGAGTGAAGGAAATCTCCCGCAACGGTGTGGATGAAAAAGACGGCTTCATCTGGCCATCTTACGTGGAAGACATCATGGGACCTGAATTGTTCGATTATGGTTACGGACCTTTCCGTTGGGTATGCCTCAGCGGAAAGCACGAAGATTTGATGAAGACCGACCAAGCCGCCATGGAATGTATCCCGAAAGAACGTCGTGGTCAAGATATGGACAACTGGATTTGGATTCGCGATGCCGAAAAGAACAACTTAGTGGTGGGCACTCAAGCCCGCATCCTCTATCAAGATGCCATCGGACGAATGAACATCGCCTTGAAGTTCAATGAAATGGTACGAAACGGTGAGGTAGGTCCTATCATGTTGGGACGCGACCATCACGATGTGAGCGGCACTGACTCTCCTTTCCGTGAAACATCGAACATCAAGGACGGAAGTAATGTGATGGCGGATATGGCCGTTCAATGCTTCGCCGGGAACTGTGCCCGAGGCATGAGCTTAGTGGCTCTTCACAACGGCGGTGGTGTAGGCATCGGCAAGGCCATCAACGGTGGTTTCGGTATGGTGTGCGACGGAAGTGAACGGGTGGATGAAATTCTCCGTTCTTCCATGCTTTGGGACGTGATGGGCGGTGTAGCCCGTCGCTCGTGGGCACGTAATCCGAATGCCATGAGTACTTCCGAAGAGTTCAATCAGACACACGGAAAACAAGGGTATCAGATTACGATACCGTATCTCGTTGATGATCAAATTATAAAACATGTATTGTCATCCTGAACGTAGTGAAGGATCTCGGTAACATCAAAGTGAATGTGTCCGAGATTCTTCCTCCCTCCGGTCGTCTGAATGACAATCAAACAAAAAAAACAATCTTAAAAACAATATAATATGAGTTGGACAAGAATCATGGAATGTGTCCCCAACTTCAGTGAAGGACGGGACTTGCAAAAGATAGACCAAATCGTTTCTCCTTTCCGAGCCAAAGCCGGAGTGAAATTATTGGATTATAGCAACGATGAAGACCACAACCGACTCGTAGTAACCGTAGTCGGTGAACCGGAAGCATTGAAGGAAGCCGTCATCGAAGCCATTGGTGTAGCAGTAAAGCTCATTGACCTCAACCAACACCAAGGCCAGCATCCGCGTATGGGAGCCGCCGACGTCGTGCCTTTCATTCCCATCAAGGGGTGTGGCATGGAAGAAGCTATTGCCATCTCGAAGGAAGTGGGTCAACGAGTAGCAGAAGCCTACCGATTACCGGTATTCCTTTATGAAAAGTCGGCTTCCGCTCCGCATCGTGAAAACTTGGCTGCTATCCGCAAAGGCGAGTTCGAAGGCATGGCCGAAAAGATTCATCAACCCGAATGGCATCCCGACTTCGGTCCCGAAGAACGACATCCGACGGCAGGAACCGTAGCCATCGGTGCCCGTATGCCTTTGGTGGCCTACAACATCAACCTGAATACACCGAGCCTCGAAATCGCCCACGACATTGCCAAGAAAATCCGTTTCATCGGTGGTGGCTTGCGTTATTGCAAAGCGATGGGCGTAGAGCTGAAAGACAGAGGCATCACCCAAGTGTCCATGAACCTGACAGATTACAGCAAGACCGCCATTTATAGAGCTTTCGAGATGGTACGTTTCGAGGCCAAGCGTTATGGAGTAAGCATTATTGGAAGTGAAATCATCGGTCTTGTACCGATGGAAGCCTTGATTGATACGGCCTCTTATTATTTAGGATTAGAAAACTTCTCCATGCAACAAGTATTGGAGGCCAGAATTATGGAATAAGATGAACCACCTGATTATTATCAACGCCCGCATCCTTACCCCTCTCGGCACATCCGCCATTCAGGGGAAGGCCATGGGAACCCTTTTCGAAATCCCCAACGGAACCATCGAAGTGACCGATGGCATCATCACGTATGTCGGTGAGAATCGTTCCTCCCTTCCCGAAGGATATTCAGTATTCGATGCCGAAGGACGTGTTGTGTTGCCCGGTTTCATCGATTCGCACACCCATTTGGTGTTCGGAGGTTATCGACCGGAAGAATTCATCTGGCGAATGAAGGGAGACAGCTATATGAGCATCATGGAGCGAGGAGGCGGCATCATCAACACCGTCCGTGCTACCCGTGAGACTTCATTGGACGACCTGAAAGCAAAAGCCGAATGGTACATCGATGTCATGAGCCGTATGGGTATCACTACCGTAGAAGGGAAAAGCGGATATGGCCTTGACAAGGAAACCGAGTTAAAGCAACTGGAAGTGATGAAGGCCATCAACGAAGACCCTAACCGGAAGGTGGATATTTCCACAACCTTCCTGGGTGCCCATGCCGTCCCCACCGAATACAAGGGACGGGAAGATGCTTACATCGATTTCCTAATCGATGAAATGCTCCCTTTGGTGAAAGAAAAAGGATTGGCGGAACATTGCGACATCTTCTGCGAGAAAGGGGTATTCACCGTCGAGCAATCCCGACGCTTGCTTCAAGCAGCCAAGGAAAGAGGTTTCGGAGTCAAAATTCATGCCGATGAAATTGTCAGCTTCGGAGGAGCGGAGCTGGCAGGAGAACTTCAAGCCTTGAGTGCCGACCATTTGCTTCATGCCTCAGATACAGGCATTCAAGCCATGGCCGAAAATCATGTGGTAGCTACCTTGCTTCCACTCACAGCATTCACGCTCCGCGAACCTTATGCCCGTGGACGGGAGATGATAGATCGGGGATGTGCCGTAGCCTTGGCTACCGACCTCAATCCGGGAAGCTGTTGTTCCGGTTCCATCCCGTTGACCTTTGCATTGGCTTGTATCTATATGAACCTCAGTGTAGAAGAAGCCATCACCGCCATGACCCTGAACGGAGCAGCCGCCATCGGCCGGGCCGACCGCATCGGAAGTATCGAGGTGGGCAAGCAAGGAGACTTAGTCGTATTGGATGCAGACACACCTGCCATTCTTCCTTATTATACAGGTATGAATGCAGTACGAAACACCATCAAAAGAGGAAAAATTATTTACTAACTTTAAATATTAAATACCATGTTAACCGAACTCACCATCAAGGAATTTATCAATAAAGTCATCAGCAACGACCCGGTACCGGGTGGCGGTAGTGTATCTGCCCTCAACGGTGCTTTGGCTGCTGCCTTATCTGCTATGGTAGCCAATCTAACCGTAGGCCGAAAGAAATATGCAGAAGTCAACGATTTGATGCAGGAATTGTCTGCACGTTTCGAGAAGCTCAGCCAGAAACTTATCGAAGATGTCGACAGAGACTCGGATGCCTATAACCGCGTCTTTGCTGCATTCAAGCTTCCGAAGGAAACGGACGAAGAGAAGCAAGCCCGTAGCGAAGCCATCCAACGGGAAACCAAGTATGCAGCCCAAGTACCGATGGAGGTAGCCCGTGCTGTCTATGAAGTGCTTCCACAAATCGACGCCGTGGCACAGAAGGGCAACAACAATGCCGTGACCGACGCTTGCGTATCAATGATGTGTGCCCGTACCGCCATCCTCGGCGCTCTATTGAATGTACGCATCAATCTGACCTCCATCAAGGACGAAGCATTTGTCAATGCTATGCGTGATGAAGCGGATACCATCGAAGCCCATACCATCCTTCAGGAACAGGCTTTGTTGGATTATGCAAAAACAATACTTTAAATAAAATTCCACGACTATGAAGAATGTCTATCAGATAGGTTCGGGTAATCTGACATTCGAAATCATCGAACGGATTATCAACGAGAACCTGAAACTGGAATTGGCATCCGAAGCCAAGGAACGCATCCAACGGTGCCGTGACTATCTGGACAAAAAGATAGCTGAATCCGAAGTGCCTCTCTATGGCATCACCACTGGATTCGGAAGCCTCTATAACCGCAATATCTCTCTCGATGAGCTAAGTACCTTGCAAGAAAACTTGGTAAAGAGTCACGCTTGTAGTGTGGGTGCCGAAATGCCACCGCTTATCGTGAAGTTGATGTTCTTACTGAAAGCGCATGCCTTGTCTTTGGGACATAGCGGTGTACAAGTCATCACCGTACAACGCATCATCGACTTCTTCAACAACGATGTGTTGCCCATTGTCTATGACCGTGGCTCACTCGGCGCATCGGGCGACTTAGCCCCTCTCGCTAACCTTTTCCTCCCGTTGATTGGCGTGGGCGACGTATATTATAAAGGTAAGCGTTGCGAGGCCATCAGTGTGCTCGACGAGTTCGGTTGGGAACCCGTGAAGTTGAAAAGTAAGGAAGGGTTGGCTTTGCTGAACGGTACTCAATTCATGAGTGCCAACGGAGTGTATGCCATCTTGAAAGCTTTCCGCCTCATCAAGCGGGCCGACCTCATTGCGGCAATTTCCCTCGAAGCTTTTGACGGACGCATCGACCCGTTCATGGATTGCATCCAGCAGATGCGTCCTCATAAGGGACAAATCGAGACGGGAGCTTTCTTCCGCCGCATCTTGGAAGGAAGTGAAATAATCGCCCGCCCAAAGAAACATGTACAGGATCCTTATTCATTCCGATGCATCCCGCAAGTACATGGAGCCACCAAGGATGCCATCCATCACGTAGCTTCGGTTTTGCTGACCGAAATCAATTCCGTAACCGACAACCCAACCATCTTCCCCGATGAAGACCTGATCATTTCGGGAGGTAATTTCCATGGCCAACCCTTGGCTTTGGTATATGATTATCTTGCCATCGCCATGGCGGAATTGGGCAATATCAGCGAACGCCGTGTGTCACAGCTCATCATGGGATTGCGTGGCCTGCCTGAATTCCTGATAGCCAATTCCGGTTTGAATTCCGGCTTCATGATTCCGCAATATGCAGCCGCCAGCATGGTGAGCCAAAACAAGATGTATTGTTATGCCGCCAGCAGCGACTCCATCGTATCGAGCAACGGACAGGAAGACCATGTGAGCATGGGAGCCAATGCCGCGACCAAGCTCTACAAGGTAATGGACAATCTCGACCATATCCTTGCCATCGAACTGATGAATGCTGCTCAAGCCATCGAGTTCCGACGTCCGATGAAGAGTTCTCCGGTTATCGAGAAATTCCTATCAAGATACCGGAATGAAGTGCCTTTCGTCAAGGAAGACATTGTGATGTATAAGGAAATCCACAAGACGGTTGCTTTCTTGAAACGTTATTCGCTGTTGAATTTTTAGAGAATAACTTCTCGTCCCGTGTCTGTTAACACACCTTGTCATTCAGACGACCAAAGGGAAGAAGAATCTCGGTAACATAAACTTATATGTTTACGTGGATGTTTCCGAGATTCTTCGCTTCGCTCTGAATGACAGATAGTGTCAAGAAAGATATCGTTCCCATTTTATTTCCACAAATCCAAATAAATAAGTACTTTTGCGCTGATTTTGAAACGAAAAGAAATGGAAGATACCAAACATATCAAGATTAGTGAATTCAATTACCCGTTGCCCGATGAACGGATTGCCAAGTTCCCTTTGTCGAACCGAGACGAGTCGAAACTATTGGTGTATCGCCACGGCGAAGTGAGCGAAGACCGTTTCACCTCCTTGCCTTCCTATCTGGAACCGGGCGAAATGATGGTGTTCAACAATACAAAGGTGATTCAAGCCCGCCTGCATTTCCGCAAGGAAACGGGTGCCCTCATCGAGGTGTTTTGCCTGGAGCCGATAGCACCGAACGACTACGTGCTGTCTTTCCAACAAACAAAGAAGTGCAGTTGGCTATGTATGGTAGGCAACCTGAAGAAATGGAAAGAAGGAACCTTGAAGCGTGAAGTGGAAGTGAAAGGCCATACCATTACACTGAGTGCGACTCGTGGAGAATGTCGGGGCACCAGTCATTGGATTGACTTCGAATGGAACGATGACACACTGACCTTCGCCGATGTACTGGAAGCCGTGGGCGAACTTCCCATCCCTCCGTACCTCAACCGCGAGACACAAGAAAGCGACAAGCAAACCTACCAAACGGTGTATTCCAAAATCAAAGGTTCGGTAGCAGCTCCTACCGCTGGTCTCCATTTTACCGAACGGGTACTGAAAGCTCTCGATGAGCGAGGCATCGACCGCGAAGAACTGACGCTTCATGTGGGAGCAGGTACTTTCAAGCCCGTAAAGAGTGAAGAAATCGAAGGTCACGAAATGCACACTGAGTACATTTCGGTAAACAAGCGCACCATCGAGAAACTGATTGCACACGGTGGTCAAACCATCGCTGTCGGCACTACTTCCGTGCGTACCTTGGAGAGCTTATATTATATAGGTATACTCATCAGCCAAAATCCGGAGGCAAATCAAGACGAACTGCACGTGAAGCAATGGATGCCTTACGAACCACATCCTGTCCTTACTCCGGTAGAATCGTTGCAATGCATCCTCGACTATCTGAATCGTCACGGTATGGAAGCCCTGCATACCAGCACGCAAATCATCATCGCCCCGGGTTACGACTACAAGATTGTGAAGAAAATTGTCACCAACTTCCATCAGCCACAAAGCACTTTGTTGTTGCTTGTCTCGGCATTTGTGAAAGGCGATTGGAAAAAGATATACGATTATGCATTGAGCCATGATTTCCGTTTCTTGAGCTACGGCGATTCATCGCTCCTCATCCCCTAAAGATTATGAAGCAAGACAATAACCAAGAAATGTTCCCCATCGTGGATGAACAAGGCAACATCATCAGTGCCGCCACCCGTGGCGAATGCCACAACGGAAGCAAGCTATTGCATCCCGTAGTACATCTGCACGTTTTTAACAGCCAAGGGGAAATCTATCTCCAGAAGCGCCCCGATTGGAAGGACATCCAACCAGGTAAATGGGACACAGCCGTAGGCGGCCACGTGGATTTGGGTGAAAGCATAGAAATAGCTTTGAAACGCGAAGTCCAAGAAGAATTGGGCATTACAGATTTTACTCCCGAACTGCTCACCACATACGTTTTTGAATCGGATCGGGAAAAGGAACTGGTCTTTGCCCATAAGGCTGTTTACGACGGAATCATTACGCCCAGCGAAGAACTGGACGGAGGCCGTTTCTGGCCGTTGGAAGAAATACGGAGTAACCTTGGAAAGGGCGTTTTCACTCCCAATTTCGAAAGCGAGTTCCAAAAACTCCGATTTTAAGTTCTTCATGGATTATTTCTGCCTTTATCCATTGCCGATTCAAGAAAAAGCCGTATTTTTGTGTTGTAAAACATAAAACTAAACATTTATATATGTTTTTAAAGGTAGAAAGATTGATTAGTTGGTTGTTTTATCAGTGGATTGATAACAACCCTGCCGGTGCCTGGAGCATTGGCATCAAGTAAGAAGCGGTAACGGCATGAGACGAAACTCTTGCCGTTTTTTGTTTATCGGCCCATCCTTTTTATTCCCTTATTTTTTTACAAACAAAAATAATGCTATCTTTGCGACAAACATAATCTTATTTATTACCTATGACACACTACAAACTTTTAAATCTTCTAATTGGCCTTACCTGCTCCATATCCCTATTCGCACAAAGCGCCATTGTTACTCCAAAAGCTCATCAGATGAAATGGCATGAAGCCGAGATGGGAGCAGTCTTCCATTATGACCTTCATGTGTTCGACGGGATTCGTTACGGTCAAGGCAACAATCGTATCCAACCCATTGAGGATATGAATATCTTCAACCCCACCCAATTGGATACCGACCAATGGATATTGGCGGCAAAGTCAGCAGGATGTAAATTTGCCATACTGACCGCCACCCACGAAACAGGATTCGGCATTTGGCAAAGCGACGTCAATCCCTACTGTCTGAAAGCAGTAAAATGGAGAGAAGGAGAAGGAGACATTATCCGTGATTTTGTCAACTCATGCAGGAAGTATGGCGTGCATCCGGGTATCTACGTGGGAATCCGTTGGAACTCCTTGCTTGGCATACACAACTTCAAGGCTGCCGGTGATGGCGAATTTGCCGCCAATCGCCAAAAATGGTACAAGCGTTATTGTGAAAAAATGGTCGAAGAATTATGCAGCAAATATGGAGAACTGTTTATGATATGGTTTGATGGCGGAGCCGACGACCCTCGCAAGGATGGTCCGGACGTAGAACCGATTGTCAACAGACTACAACCGAATTGTCTGTTTTATCACAACGTGGATAGAGCCGACTTGCGTTGGGGAGGTTCAGAAACAGGAACCGTAGGCTATCCTTGTTGGAGCACATTCCCCTACCCGTTCAGTCACAGCAATGCAACCGATCCGCTTAAAGACCATAATGAACTGTTGAGACATGGCGACTCGGAAGGGAAATACTGGGTACCTGCCATGGCAGATTTCCCATTGCGTGATGCCAATGGAAGACACGAGTGGTTCTGGGAACCTGATGATGAATTGAATCTGACATCATTACCAGAACTGATGGACATTTATGAAAAGTCTGTGGGACGAAATGCGACTCTGATTGTGGGTTTGACCCCCGACCCCAATGGTTTGATACCTGAAGGCGATGCCCGTCGTCTGAAAGAATGGGGAGAAGAAATATCCCACCGTTACGGCAAACCACTGAAATGTACAAAAGGGAAGAATAAACAAACACTTGTCTTTCCCGGCAAGCAACCTGTCAATTGCTGTATAATCCAAGAAGACATCTCTCAAGGCGAAAGAATCCGAGAATATCAGATTGAAGCAAAAATAAACGGGAAATGGCAAAAAGTATGCGAGGGAAAATCAGTTGGGCACAAACGAATCGAGCGGTTTGCCGATATAGAAGCCACCTCTCTTCGTCTTGTCGTGTCTAACAGCATAGCAGCGCCAGTTATTAAGGAACTGAATGCATTTTACATTCAACCCAATTAGACAAACCACAATAACAAATAATCAAATGAAAAAACTTTCCATAGAAAAAGTCTTGGCCTTCATGGTCTGCACAATAGCGTTTACTTCCAATCTTAACGCACAAATACGCAGCATCGACCCTCCAATTATGGGATGGAGCTCATGGAATACCTACCGAGTGAACATTAATGAAGACCTTATCAAAAAGCAAGCCGACGCAATGGTTTCTCAAGGATTGAAAGAAGTCGGTTATAGTTTTGTGAATGTAGATGACGGCTTCTTTGGTTACCGCGACGAGAAAGGCGTACTTCATGCTCATGCCGAACGTTTTCCCAATGGCATGAAACCTATAGCGGATTATATCCATTCTTTGGGGCTGAAAGCGGGTCTTTATTCCGAAGCCGGAGCAAATACCTGTGGTTCCATTTGGGATGCCGACAAGAATGGCATCGGAGTTGGACTCTATGGATACGAACGTCAAGATGCAGACTTATTCTTTAACCAATGGGGATTTGACTTCATCAAAATAGATTATTGTGGTGCAGGCCAACAACTGGAATTGGATGAAAAGGAAAGATACACAACCATTGTCAACGCAATCCGTGAAGTCTGCGACAGAAACATTTCTTTGAATATATGTCGGTGGGCCTATCCGGGCACTTGGGTAAAGGACTTGGCACGCTCATGGAGAATCAGCGGTGACATTGCTCCTACTTGGGGACACATCAAGCATATCGTATCCAAAAATCTATACCTCTCGGCATTTGCAGGAAACGGGCATTACAATGATATGGATATGCTGGAGGTAGGACGAGGACTAAAGCCGGAAGAAGATGAAACACATTTCGGTTTGTGGTGTATCATGAGTTCTCCTTTGATGATTGGTTGTGATTTGACTACCATCCCCGAAGCAACTTTGAAATTGCTCACGAACCCCGAACTTATAGCTCTCAACCAAGACCCACTTGGACTTCAGGCTTATGTAGCCCAATATGAGAATGGCGGATATACATTGGTAAAGGATATAAAACAAAAAAGAGGAAAGGTACGGGCTGTTGCTTTATACAATCCTACAGACACCATCTGTTCCTTTCGTATTCCGTTAAGCACATTGGAACTGAGTGGAAAGACAAAAATCCGTGACCTTGTCCTCCGTAAGGATGAACGTCCTGTTCAAGACTTCATCATGTTTGATGTTGTTCCCCATGGAGTAAAGATTCTTCGTGTAGAAGGAGAAAAACGCATCGAGCCCATACGTTACGAAGCAGAGCAGGCCTACCTAAACCTTTTTGACGATTTGGGCAAACGCAAAAGGGGAGTAACATTCATGCCATCCAGTTATGCTTCCGGCAAAATGACAGTCATCAATTTAGGTGGACAAGAAGACAACTACGCACAATGGGACAACGTGTATAGCAAAAAGGGTGGCCAGTACCTGATGGATATTTATTATGTCCCGATAAAAAAAGGAAGAAGCAGCATCAAGGAACGTGAAATCAACGATTACCGTATGGAGATTTCTGTAAACGGAAATATGTTCTGTTTAAAGGATTTTGAGAGCGAAGAATCAAAAGGCATAAGAAGAATCCAACATACCATCAATTTGAAAAAAGGCTACAATACCATCAAGATTGGAAGCCGATACACATGGGTACCTGATTTGGATTGTTTTACCCTTACTCCTAAAAAGTAATCGACAATGTGTGGTTGATAGAACAAGGCTTCCGGATATTGGAAACCAATTACGTCAGAGACTTGATTCAATACTTGAATTCCGAAAACAGACATCATTGATGCAATAAAAAAGTGGATGTATTCAGCATACATCCACTTTTCTATCTATATAAACTAGAATTACTTCTTAGCCTTCAAAATCTTTGCAATCTGAGCATCAAGCTTAGCAGCAGCCTTTACATATTTCTTTTCAGCAGCAACCTTAGCCTTGCCTTCTGCATTCTTGGCAGCATCGTAAAGAGCCCAAAGGTTCAACTTGGCAGTTACTTCCTTCTGTGCAGCAGTGTAAGCATCAGCAGCAGCTTCTGTTGCAGCTTCCTGATCCTTAGGAGCGTAAGCATGCTTGTAACCCTTCACGTCGTTCCAGTGACCACGAGTAAAGTCCGGGAATGTAACAGCAGCGCAGTTGTTATCCATTGAGATAGCACCGAGTTCTGCCAAAGCACACCATTCAGCCATATCATATACGTCCATATCAAGTGGCAAACCATTCTGCAAGCAGTAAACCAGACGAGCATCCATGATGTAGTCCATACCACCGTGACCCATTTCACGACCCTTTTCACCATACTTGGTCAAAATTGGGTGATAGTACTTCTTGGTCAACGCATCCTTTTGTTCCTTGTTCAAGAAACCATGAGCATTGAGGTTATCTACCTTCGGAGCACCTGTACCCTTCAAAGCATCGCCAGCGATAGCAAATTCAGGAGTCGGATACTTGGTTGCATAACCCTTGGTTCCTGTCAACTTGAACAAGCGGTTGTATGGCTGAGGAGTCATAACGTTGTGTTGGATTTCAACTACCTTACCATTAGCTGTACGCATCAAAGTAGTAGTGTGGTCACCGTTACGGAATTCCTTAACATCCTTACCGATATTTTCCTTTACCCAATTCTTACCTGCGAAACTTTCAGTATCCATTGCAATCAAAGTAGTGAAACGGTCACCACGGTGAATATCCATACATTGTGCCACAGGGCCAAGGCCGTGAGTAGCGTACACGTCACCACGGTTTTCCATGTTGTACTTCATACGCCAGTGAAGGTTGTCCTTGTCATTGTCATTCGGGTCTTTCCAATAATACTTCCAGAAATCAGACAATTCGTGAATGTAAGCACCTTCAGCACGGATAATTTCACCGAATACGCCGTCCTGAGCCATAGCCAAGGCATTCATTTCATAATAGTCGTAGCAGCAGTTTTCAAGGATGAAGCAGTGCAGACGAGTCTTTTCAGACAAGTCGATCAGTTCCCAGCATTGTTCAAGGTTCATGGCTGAAGGAACTTCGATAGCAGTGTGCTTGCCGTTTTCCATCGCAAACTTAGCTACAGGGAAGTGGTGGTTCCAGTCGGTAGCAATGTAAACGAGGTCGATGTCA
>JAFQBF010000097.1 GCA_017416735.1 Bacteroidaceae bacterium
CCGCACCCAGCACAATGCCATGACGGCATACAGCATCGGCACCTCTACCACCTTTACGGAATATTACGACCATCAACGTGTGGGCGTAACACTCTCTTACAAGTTTAACGCTACCAAGAGCAAGTACAAGGGTACGGGTGCAGGCCAGAGTGAAAAGAGCCGTTTGTAAATGGAATCGAGTATCTGGGAAAATGCTTCGGTGATTCCTTGGAAAAGCCGAAGCGTTTGCTTCTATTTTCCATTTCGTCTGCATTCATAAGTTAATCCGCTGCGTTGAACGGATGTTCAGCAACGTTGTTTCTCCATTCAACGGTGCTGAACGAGGAAACAACATCGGTGATTAAGGAATGGAAGAAGACAAAAACAAGTTTATATACTTCAGATAAAAGAAAAGTTGCTACCTTTGCAACACTATGGCAGGACTATCGATATTCAACATACGGCGAAAACCCACGAAGGAGGAACGCTTCCGGGAGTTCTTCCTCTCGATGCACCCCAAACTCATCCGCTACGCCACCACCCTGATGGGCAATGCGGACGAGGCGAAGGACATCGTGAGCGAGATGTTCGGACGGGCATGGGAGGAGTTCGATTCGTTGAGCGCAGAAGCGAATGCCTGGCTCTACACCGCCACCCGAAACGCTTGCCTCAACCGGCTGAAGCACCTGAAAGTGGAGCAGACGCACATCGAGGCCATCGTCCTTGCCACCCAAGCGGATGTCGATAACGGATATTGGGAACACGAAGCCTTGTTGCAAAAGGCGGAAGCCATTGCCCGAAGCTTGCCCGAACCGACTTGCACCATCCTCCGCCTCTGCTATTGGGAGAAGAAGACGTATCAACAAGTGGCGGAGCAATTAGGCATCAGTCCCGACACGGTGAAGAAACACATCAGCAAGGCTTTGCGGATGCTGAGAGAAGAAATGAATCGCTAACTGTCATTCAGAGCGAAGCGAAGAATCTCGGTAACATAAACGTGGATGAACACGAGATTCTTCCTCCCTCCGGTCGTCTGAATGACAATTATAAAGATAAAGACTATGAAACAAAAAAACGACACCAACGACCAACGGCTGAAAGCCCTCTTCGGCGAAGCCCTCGGCACTACGCCTACTCCAAAGGAAACGGAAGAGGCGTGGCAGGAGTTCATCACGCCCCGGCGTGCCTCTTCCCGTCCACGGAAGAACCTTTATATCGGTATCGCTTCAGCAGCAGCCATTCTTGCGTTGATGTTCGTGCTTTGGCCGTTGATGCGCCTTGAAACACCTGCCGAAAGCATTCAGGTCTTCGCTTCGTTGGAAGCCCCGAAGGAAATCACTTACTCCGAAACAGGTGAACGGATGGAAGTGAGTACCCCTGCCGGAACCACCACTTCGATTACGTTGGACGACGGTACACAAGTGTTGCTCAGCGCCAATAGCCGTTTGGAATACAGGAAGTCTTTTTCGGCCGACAAGCGCGAGGTTAAGTTAGTAGGCGAAGCCCGTTTCAACGTGGCGAAGGATGCCGAACGCCCCTTCATTGTACACACCCGACAATTACAGACACAAGTGCTCGGCACGGTATTCGATGTGAAGGCTTATCCGCAAACTCCGGCGGACGTGACGCTTTATGAGGGCAAGGTAGAGGTGAGCTTCAACGGCGATGCACCCCAACTGATGCAACCGGGCGAACAGGCTTCCATCAGCAAGGAAGGCAAGCTGCAACTGGCAAAGGCCTCTGAAGAAACAGGCAAATGGGCAGAAGGCGAGTTCGCTTTCGACAATCGGGACCTGAAGTCCGTGATGCAGGAAATCGGCTCGTGGTACAACATCAGCGTGGTGTTCCATTCCCGTCCGTTGTTGGAGGAACGCATCTATTTCCGGATGGAGCGGGTGAAGGAGGTGAAGGGTGTATTGCAGGTGTTGAATGATATGGGGATTGCGAAGTTTGAATTGGCCGACAAGAAGATAGTCGTTACCGACAAGAAGGTATAAACCAACTTGCGGCACTCCAACCGGTTGAAAACCAATGTAGAGTGCCGCAAGTGATAGAGTGAAGGAACTTTTACTTCAATATAATTTCCTTGATAATCGGCCAACAAGTGTGTGCGCCGGTCACTTGAATCTTCACGGCACGGAGAGGCTTCTTGTCAATCTTGGCTTCAGCTTCGCCGAGGTCGTTGAAGGAAGCTACCTTTACAAAGTTCTCACCATCCTCGCTGATGAGCACGTCGCCCATAGTGATGTAGTCCTTCGAGTCGCCGGTGATGATCTTGATTTCGCTGACAGGCAATGGTTCGCCCAAGTTCACGGTGAAGTAATGATCCTTGCCAATGGTGCTTCCACCCCAGAAGAAGGTGTTGCTCTTGCCGTCGAAGGCATATTCGGCATGGTAAGGAGGATTCCATGGAATGTTGGTGTCGATGTGGGCATTACGCACCAAGGCCGGCTTTTCCTGTGAAGGCACGAATTCCTTCTCGTTCATGGCATCGTCTTCGTAATAGTTGATGCCGAGCTTCTTCAAGATAGGATAGTAGTCGGTGATGCGGGCGTAGAAGTTGTCCCAGTTGCGGTCGGCTACCGGTGTCCAAAGCACTTCGGCCAAGGCACACATACGTGGATAAAGCATCCATTCCACACGGTCTTGCGTAGCGATGCGTTCGCACCACAAAGCACCTTGACCACCCATAATCAAGGCTTGTTGTTCGGCAGTGAGACCTTCGTTCACAATCGGGTTCCATTCGTAAACCTTGCGGGTAGAGTTACCGGCATAGCCCCAGTCATAGTAACAGCCATGTTGCGGACACATGATGACCGGAATGTTTCTGTCCAATGCTTCCTTCTGGGCTTTCACACCATCTTCACGCCAGACGGTCAATACATCGTGGGACTCGGCAGCACCACGGTCGTTGATTTCGTCCCAACCCACCATAATCTTGCCTTTCGAACGGATGAGTTCACTCATCTTACGGGTGAAGTAATCCTGGATTTCACCCGGATGCTTCATGCCTTCCTTCTTATAGAGCGCCATACACTTCGGGCATTCTTCCCATACGTGGGTCGGCACTTCATCGCCACCGAAGTGGATGTACTTTGACGGGAAGATTTCAATCAAGGCATCGATGATGTCTTCGGCAAACTCGTAGGATTTCGGGTTGCCTACACAAATCATATTTTCATCGGCACGCTTGCGCTTGCTCCACGGACGTTCTTCGGGATAAGTTTCGAACTTACCGCCTTTGCAGGAGAGTTCCGGAAGAGCTGCCAAGAGAGCGGTGCTATGTCCCGGAAGGTCGATTTCGGGGATGATTTCGATGCCGCGGGTAGCTGCATAGCGAACGATTTCCTTCAAGTCTTCCTTGCTGTAATACTTGCCCGACATTTCAGGGAAGTCATAATAATAGGTACCTTCCTTGATGAGGCTCGGATATTTATCTACTGCCATGCGCCATGCCTGGTTGTCGGTGAGGTGCATGTGGAGGGTATTGAACTTGAAGAAGGCCATCTGGTCGATGCTTTCCTTCAGTTCATCTACCGTCCAGAAGTGACGGCTACAGTCGAGCATCAAACCACGATAAC
>JAFQBF010000002.1 GCA_017416735.1 Bacteroidaceae bacterium
CGAAATGGCGTACTGCTTTCCAATGTAGTAGCCAGCCAAGCCGTACACGAATCGTATGGGGGCGTAGTACCCGAACTTGCTTCACGGGCGCACCAGCAAAACATTGTACCGGTAGTGCATGAAGCGTTGAAAAGGGCAGGAGTGAAGAAAGAAGAGCTCAGTGCCATAGCCTTCACCCGAGGACCGGGGTTGATGGGATCCTTGCTGGTCGGAGTGTCATTCGCCAAAGGACTTGCACGTTCGTTAGGCATACCCATGATTGACGTTAACCACCTGCAAGCCCACGTGTTAGCTCATTTCGTTAAAGAATCGGATGAAGACAACAACCAACCGAACTTCCCTTTTCTCTGCCTTTTGGTGTCGGGCGGAAATTCACAAATCATACTCGTAAAAGCCTACAATGACATGGAAGTATTGGGGCAAACGATAGACGATGCCGCCGGAGAAGCTATCGACAAATGTTCCAAAGTGATGGGATTGGGTTATCCTGGAGGCCCCATTATAGACAAATTGGCCCGACAAGGAAATCCGAAAGCATTCACTTTCAGCAAACCACACATCCCGGATTACAACTATAGTTTCAGCGGACTGAAGACCTCCTTCCTCTATTCCTTACGCGAATGGATACAGGAAGATCCCGATTTCATCGAGAAAAACAAGGAAGACCTGGCCGCATCGCTCGAAGCAACCGTTGTAGACATCCTCATGAACAAACTACGGAAAGTGGCCAAGGAACGAAGAATCAAGGAAGTGGCCGTCGCCGGTGGAGTTTCGGCCAATACAGGATTGAGAAACGCATTCCATGAGCATGCCAAAAAATACGGATGGAAAATATTCATCCCCAAATTCAGCTACACAACCGACAATGCGGCCATGATAGCCATCACCGGATACTACAAGTATCAGGACAAGGATTTCTGTACAATCGACCAGCCAGCCTACTCACGTGTAACTATCTAACAACCAATAAGTAAAGAATAGAAATATGTTATTACAAAGCAAATTCATAAGCAAACAACTAAACAATACTTTCAGAAAAGAAGGGCTGACCTTGGCTACCGCCGAGAGTTGTACGGCCGGAAGCATCGCAGCTGTCATCACCTCCGTGCCCGGAAGTTCAAGCTATTTCAAGGGAGGAATCGTCGCCTATGCCGATGAAGTCAAAATCAATCTGCTGGGAGTCAATCCGGAAACGCTTGAAACCAAAGGTGCCGTCAGCGAAGAAACCGTAATTTCGATGGCCAAAGGTGCGATGAAATCGATGAATTCTGATTGTGCCATTGCCACATCAGGCATTGCAGGCCCTACGGGGGGAAGCGCTGAAAAGCCGGTAGGAACCATTTGGATAGCCGCTATCAAGAAAGACGAAATAGCCACCATGAAGATAGAAGGGGACGAAGGTCGTGAGAAAAATGTCATGAATGCAACCCTAAAAGCCCTTAAGCTCCTTCAAAAACTGGTGCAAAACGAAGAAAATGAGGCATAAAAAACAATTATTTGTCGAATTCCTTGTATATTTAAAATAAAAGTAGTTATTTTGCACTCCGTTTGAAATACGTTAGTTGAATAAAACTATAAAAATAAGATAGCAATGTCGAAGATTTGTCAAATTACCGGAAAGAAAGCCATGATTGGCAACAATGTTTCACACTCCAAGAGAAGAACCAAAAGAACTTTTGATGTGAACTTGTTTACAAAGAAATTCTACTATGTAGAACAAGATTGCTGGATTAGCCTGAATATCTGCGCTAACGGCTTGCGTGTTATTAATAAGAAAGGCCTTGATGCAGCACTGTGCGAAGCAGTTGAAAAGGGCTATTGTGATTGGAAAAGCATCAAAATTATTGGTTAATTAAAAGGAGAGATAGACTATGGCAAAGAAAGCTAAAGGTAATAGAGTACAGGTAATCCTTGAATGTACTGAAATGAAGGATAGTGGTATGCCGGGTACTTCTCGTTACATTACAACTAAGAACAGAAAGAATACCACTGAAAGATTGGAACTGAAGAAGTACAATCCGATTTTGAAAAGAGTAACAGTTCACAAAGAAATTAAATAATTTTAGACCATGGCAAAGAAAGCAGTTGCAACACTTCAGACTGGTAAGACTGAAGGTCGTTCATATACAAAGGTTATCAAGATGGTTAAGTCACCGAAGACTGGTGCTTACATCTTCGATGAACAAATGGTTCAGAATGACAAGGTTCAAGACTTTTTCAAGAAATAATCAAAGTCAAGATAACAACAATGAAAAGTTCCTTTCACGAAAGCTGAAGGGAACTTTTTTTATACCTTTTTTGTTGATGTTAAAGATTAGTTATATCTTTGTGCAATAATAGTTAAAAAGAAACCAATATGGGATTTTTTAGTTTTTTCTCGAAAGAAAAGAAGGAAACATTGGACAAGGGATTGTCTAAAACCAAGGAGAGCGTTTTCAGTAAGATAGCCCGTGCCGTGGCCGGAAAGTCGAAGGTGGATGATGAAGTTTTGGATAACCTGGAAGAAGTGCTCATTACTTCCGACGTGGGTGTAGAAACAACTCTGAATATCATCAAGCGTATCGAAGAACGTGTCGCAAGAGATAAATATGTCAATACACAGGAGTTGAACCGCATTCTCCGCGAAGAGATTGCAGCTCTCCTGACTGAAAATAATACGATGGATTCGGAAGAATTCAGCGTTCCTGAAGGAAAGAAGCCGTACGTCATTATGGTTGTGGGCGTGAACGGAGTGGGAAAGACCACTACCATTGGTAAGCTGGCTTACCAATTCAAGAAGAAAGGATTGAAGGTATACTTGGGTGCAGCCGATACCTTCCGTGCGGCTGCCGTAGAACAACTCGACATTTGGGGCGAACGTGTAGGTATCCCCGTCATCAAGCAGAAGATGGGTTCCGACCCTGCATCTGTGGCTTATGATACACTTAGCTCGGCCGTGGCCAATAATGCTGATGTCGTGATTATTGATACCGCCGGTCGCTTGCACAACAAGATAGGCTTGATGAACGAGTTGACCAAAATCAAGAACGTGATGCAGAAGGTCGTAGCTGATGCGCCGCACGAAGTGTTGTTGGTATTGGACGGTTCTACCGGGCAGAATGCTTTCGAGCAGGCCAAGCAATTTACCAAGGCAACGGAAGTGACTGCTATGGCCATTACCAAGCTGGACGGAACGGCCAAAGGTGGTGTAGTTATCGGAATTTCCGACCAATTCAAGATTCCTGTAAAGTACATCGGATTGGGCGAAGGCATCGAAGATTTGCAGGCATTCCGTAGAAAAGAATTCGTGGATTCATTATTCGGAGAAGAGGGTAAATGAGACGTAATACAATAGATATCATCACCTTGGGGTGTTCTAAAAATTTAGTGGATTCGGAAAAGCTGATTCGTCAGCTCGAAGCCAACGGATACAAGGTAACGCACGACTCTTCCAATCCGCAAGGAGAGATTGCCGTTATCAATAGTTGCGGTTTCATCGGCGATGCCAAGGAAGAATCCATCAATATGATATTGGAATTCTGCGAAGCGAAGGAAGAAGGAAGACTCAGGAAACTTTATGTGATGGGTTGCCTCTCCGAACGCTACCTCAAGGAGTTGGAAGTAGAAATACCGCAAGTGGACAAGTTCTATGGCAAGTTCAATTGGAACGAACTTTTGGCCGACTTGGGCAAGGCATATCACGATGAAATCGCCATAGAACGCACTTTGACCACTCCCAAGCATTATGCTTACCTGAAGATTTCAGAAGGGTGTGACCGTAGCTGTGCCTATTGTGCCATCCCCATCATCACCGGCAAGCACATTTCCCGTCCGATGGAAGAAATCATCGATGAAGTGAAACTGTTGGTATCGCAAGGTGTGAAGGAATTTCAAATCATCGCTCAAGAGTTGACTTACTATGGAGTTGACCTTTATAAAAGTCAGAAATTGCCCGAACTCATCGAGAAAATCGCTCAAGTACCTGGCGTGGAATGGATTCGATTGCATTATGCATATCCTACCCATTTCCCAGAAGACTTGTTCCGTGTGATGCGTGAGAACGATAATGTCTGCAGGTATATGGACATCGCCCTTCAGCATATCAGCGACAACATGTTGACGCGGATGCGACGCAACGTCAGCAAGTCAGAAACCTACGATTTAATCGAGAAATTCCGTCGGGAAGTGCCTGGAATTCATCTTCGTACCACACTGATGGTAGGTTTTCCGGGAGAAACGGAAGAAGACTTCGAAGAATTGAAGGAATTTGTCCAAAAAGCCCGATTTGACCGTATGGGAGCCTTTGCCTACTCGGAAGAAGAAGGTACATATGCTGCTGAAACTTACGAAGATTCCATTCCGCAGGAAGTGAAGCAAGCCCGTTTGGATGAACTGATGGCTCTCCAACAAGAAATCTCTGCTGACTTGAGCCAAGCCAAGGTAGGACAGGAGCTCAAGGTTATCATCGACCGTAAGGAAGGCGATTATTATATCGGAAGAACCCAGTTCGATTCTCCGGAAGTAGACCCCGAAGTCCTAATCAAGGCAAATGGAAAGCGTCTGTTTAGTGGACGTTTTTATCGGGTAAGAATCACAAATGCCGATGATTTCGACCTTTTTGGTGAAATAATTTAGATTTTTCGGGAAAACCATTTGGTTAGTTCCCGATTTTTTCGTAATATCGCAAATTGAAATTAATACGATAATACCTTGAATAACAAAGAATTTATCTCCGAACTTTCACGGAAAACAGGTTATAACAACAAAGAGACTTCTCGGCTTGTATCTTCTGTTTTAGGCATCATGACACAAGAGTTGCAAGAAGGCAAAAGTGTCGTCATGCAAGGATTCGGTACGTTCGAAGTTAAAAAGAAGCTGGAGCGTGTTTCCGTAAATCCTGTTACCCAACAACGTTTGCTAATTCCTCCTAAGTTGGTACTTTCTTTTAGACCTAGTACTTTATTGAAGGGAAGGTTCAAATAATTTGCCTGAAAATTATGAATGAAAAGATAACAATACAAGATATCATTGATTTGTTATGTCAAAAGCATAACATAGATAGAAAGGAAGCCGAACTTTTTACGAAAGGTATGTTTGACCTTATTGAGGAAGCTTTGGCTACCGAAAAGTTTGTCAAGGTAAAAGGTTTGGGTACTTTCAAACTGACAGAAGTCGATGCTCGGGAAAGTGTAGATGTGAATACTGGTGAACGTATTGAAATACAGGGGCATACCAAGGTTTCTTTTACTCCAGACACCACAATGAAAGAGCTGATAAACAAGCCGTTTTCTCATTTTGAAACTGTAGTTTTGAACGATGGTGTAGAACTTGAAGATACGGTAGCTTGTGAAGACGTGGAAACTTCGCATTTGGAAGTCCTTGATTCAACCACCGAGATAAAAGATACCTCTATTGTTGAAACTCCGATTATTAAAGAAGAATCAATAAGTTCAGAAGAATCGGTAATTAATGAATCAATTGTAGAAGAACCGGTGGTAGAAGAAGCGGAACTTGAAGAGCCGGTAATTGAAACATCTTATGGAGAAGAGGTTATTACTGAAGAGATCGTAACAGAAGAATCTGCATCTGAAAATCTTATTGTTGAAGAACCTCAACCGGCAATAAGCTTAGTAAATGAAGATTGCACCTCTGAATTAACAGAAGAGAAGAAGTCTCCTTTCTTCTTGTGGGGAATTATTGTGGTGTTGCTCTTGATTATTCTTTTCGGTGTTTATTGGATGTTCTTCCGTACGTCCGCAGTTACAGAACCTGTTGCTACACCTTCAGTGAAAGAAGAAGTGGTAGTGCCTGTTCCTATGGAAGAAGAGAAACCAGATACATTGAAATCTATCCAATTTATCGAACTTTCAGCGGAAGAGCTTCGGAGAGAACGAGTTCCTTCTATGGCCGATACATTGGAGTGTCAAATTGTAGGTACTCAAACTGAATATATTTTGCAGAATGGTGAAACCATCATTCGTGCGTCTATCAGATTTTTTGGTACCAAGAAGTATTGGCCTTATATTGTAAAGTATAATATGGATATTTTGAAGGATCCAGACAATATACCGGCAGGTATCCGGATAAAAATTCCTAAGTTAGTAGAAAAAATGAAATAATAAACTATATTGTAAAGACTTAGAATATGTTCTCAGGTATTGTAGAAGAATACGCAGAAGTGGTTCGAATTGTGAAGGATCAGGAAAATTTGCATTTGACACTTAAATGCTCGTTTGTCGATGAGCTGAAGATAGACCAAAGTGTTTCACATAATGGCGTATGCCTTACTGTTGTTTCTATTCAGGATGGTACTTATACTGTAACTGCTATGAAGGAAACCATAGAGCGTTCAAACATCGGTCTTTTGAAGGAGGGTGACAAGGTGAATGTGGAAAGAAGTATGATGATGAATGGACGTCTGGATGGGCACATTGTGCAAGGGCACGTTGATCAAACAGCTGAGTGTGTGAGCATTCAGGATGCGGAAGGCAGTTGGTATTTTACTTTCAAGTATAAGTTTGACAAGGAAATGGCCAAGCGTGGGTATATGACGGTTGATAAAGGTTCTGTAACCGTGAATGGAGTGAGCTTAACCGTGTGCAACCCTACAGACGATAGCTTTCAGGTAGCCATCATACCTTATACTTATGAACATACCAATTTTCACACCTTCCAAGTAGGCAGTGTGGTGAATATCGAGTTCGACATCATCGGCAAGTATTTGAGTCGTATGATGCACTTCAATGCCTAAAGATCTTTGAGAAGTACTTTTTCGGTACTTTCGTAATAGTCTTCACGAGCCTTTGTCAATGCTTCCCAAGGTGCATTGTAGCGGCTACGGTCTATTTTAAATGCTTCTGAACCTGCTTCATCCAAACGGTTCAGGAGCATTCCTACATTCATTCGGTTGATATCTACAGCTGGAAGATAGCCCATTTCTTCGTCTTCATCCTCCATAGGTGTTTCGTGAATCATGTGCAAGTCCTGCAATTCGTATAAGATAGTCGTTGTGAGCCGGATGGGGATCTTGTGTTCGTCACTCAATGACTCCGCTGTATATGGAGGGAGGTCGGTTTGGAAACGTTTACAAATGAGTGACATGATGAGTATGCAGAGGAAGTCATGATAACGTCTGCTGATATTTTCTGTTTCTTTGCTGAAGCTGAAGTTGCGTAGGTTTTGGGCTACATAACACAACTGTGCTCCGTAAAGACAGATGCTCCATGAAATCTGTGTCCATAAAAGGAACATTGGGATAGCAGCAAAACTACCATAAATGGCGTTATATCTGGATACCCAAATCTGGCTACCGATGTATAGGTATTGGAAAGCTTGGAAGGCTGTTCCTGCCAATATGCCGGGGAAGATAGCATACTTGAGCTTCACTTTCGTGTTCGGCATAAAAATGTAGAGTGCCGTGAACATACCCCATGTAAGTACGAAGGGTGTAAGTCTAACCAGAAACTTGACGAGCGGTGCCAATAATGCAAACTCTTCCATGTTTTTCATGAAGGTGGACATGAAAATGGATATACCGCTTGATAACAAAATGAGCAAGGGAAGGAGCAACAGCATTGAGAAATAGTCTGTTATTTTCCGGTAGAGGCTCCTTTGTTTTTTTACTTGCCAAATGGAATTGAACGTACGTTCCATATTGTAAGTTAGTAGAAGTACCGTATAGAACAACATGATAAGGCCGACTCCGATGAATATGCCGCTTTTGGCATGACTTAGGTAGGAATCAATGAAGGAAAGTATAGTTTCTGCCGTAAGTGCTTGTCCTTCAAGTCCGCTACGGAATTGGTCCTCCAGAAGGTTGGCAAAGCCGAAGCCTCGGGCGATGGCAAAAAGGATGGCCAAGATGGGGATAATGGCAAGCAAAGTATTGTAGGTGAGGGCAGAAGCCTTGTTAACTACTCGTCCTTGCGTGAATTCGCGGACAGAAAGAGTGGCAATCTTGATGGCATTGTAAATCATTCCTTTTTTCTTGCTCACTTCATCGTCCGTAACCCGCCAGATGTCATCCATCAGGAAGGTCTTGATTTGGTTGATGTCAAGTTTGTTCATTGGCCGATACCTTATATTATATATATAAAGGAAAAGCAGTCGGCCTATAAGCCGGGTTCTGTCTCCCTGCCTTGTGGCGGGGCGCCTGTCATTTATCTACACCTGTTGTCACCAACAGGCTCTAGCGGTCTACCCTCCGACGTGGGGCGAGCAACCCTCGTTGGTGTCGGTTTACATGACCTTACAACTCCCAAGATGCACAGCCCGATATGTCACCATACGGCTGGTGGGCTCTTACCCCACCTTCTCACCCTTACCTTGCCGAAGCGAGGCGGTTCTTTTCTTCTGCATGACTCTACCTTCGCAGATAGCTTTCCGTTAGGAAGTGGGATGCTCTGTGTTGCCCGGACTTTCCTCTTCTGCCTTGCGGCATCAGCGACAAGCCGGCCGGCTGCCTTTCCGAACGCAAAGGTAAGCATTTTTATTGGATTGTGGAAATTTCATTTTGTCATTCTCTATTTCTAACGAATGCAAATTTGGCAGTTCGGGCGGTTAAGCGCTGTTAATGGTTTAGGATACAATGTTAAAAAGCGACAAATTTGTCTGCCAATATATACTATCGTATGATTTTTGTTATTACATTAGCGGTGTAAATGTTAAACAAAGACTGAAATTAACGATTAAAAGAAATAGAAGTTATGAAAAAGACAACTAGTATTATCTTAGGAGCAACGGCTATCGTAGCCGTTAGTGCAGGTGTAGCGGGCTTGACCGCTTACTCCATAATGCCGGAAGAACAGAATAAGACATTGGCTTTTGAAGAGGTTTTCCAAGTGAATCCAAATACCCGTTTGGCGGCTTTTGATGCCATGCAGATGCAACCGGTAGATTTGACCAAGGCGGCCGAAAGTTCGGTGAATGCCGTGGTGCATATCAAGTCAACTCAAGAATCGAAGACTCAGACGGTGACCGTTCGTGACCCGTTCTATGAATTTTTCGGTGACATGTTTGGTAACCGAGGTCGTCAGCAACGTCAGGTGGAAACTCCGGAAAGAGTAGGTTTCGGCTCGGGTGTCATCATTTCGAAGGATGGTTACATCGTGACTAACAATCACGTGATTGACAAGGCGGATATCATCAGTGTCAAGCTGAATGATGGACGTGAATTCCAGGGAAGACTCATCGGTACGGATGCAAGTACTGACTTGGCGTTGGTAAAGATTGAAGGCGAGGACCTTCCGACGATTCCTGTGGGCGATTCCGATCAGCTGAAGATCGGTGAATGGGTGTTGGCCGTGGGTAATCCATACAATATGACTTCTACCGTAACGGCAGGTATTGTCAGTGCCAAGGCTCGCTCGTTGGGCGTATATAATAATGGTGTAGAATCGTTCATCCAGACAGATGCGGCCATCAACCAAGGTAATAGTGGCGGTGCGCTGGTCAATGCCCGTGGCGAGTTGGTGGGTATCAATTCGGTACTTTTCTCGCCTACAGGTTCTTATTCAGGTTATGGTTTTGCTATCCCTACCAGCATTATGACGAAGGTCATTGCCGATTTGAAGCAATACGGTACCGTTCAGCGTGCAAGATTAGGTATTCAAGGCCGTCCGCTTGATAATGATGGACAGGTGATGTCTCCGGATTTGAAGAAGAAGGCTGAAGAGTTGGGAGCATCCGAAGGTGTATTGGTGGAAATTATTCACGAAAATACCTCGGCAAGCGGTGTGCTTGAAGTGGATGACGTGATTGTCGGCATCGATGGCAAGCGTGTGAAGAATTTTGCCGGATTGCAGGAAGAACTTGCCAAGCATCGTCCGGGTGACAAGGTGACATTGAAGGTTCTTCGCGACAAGAAGGAAAAGAACATTGAAGTCGAACTGAAGAACGAACAAGGCACAACGAAAGTGATGAAAGACAATGGTATGGAAATTCTCGGTGCCGCCTTCCGTGAACTTCCGGATGAAGTTAAACGCCAGCTGCGTTTGAGCGGTGGTGTGGAAGTGACCGGTGTGACCGACGGCAAGATGAAGGAATATGGTGTACGCAAGGGATTCATCATCCTGAAAGCCAACGGACAATACGTGAAGACCGTCGAGCAGTTGGAAGAAATCGTGAAGTCGGCTACCCGTTCTTCCGAGCCGGTATTGTTCCTCAACGGTATTTTCCCGTCGGGTAAGCGCGCTTACTTTGCCATCGATTTGACACAAGAATAAAAGAATGAAATGTAGATAACTGTTTCAATAGGTGTGTTTTTAGATTTATAGGGTGCGTGGATGCAGTGATGCATCTGCGCACTTTGCTTATGATACGCGAAGGCAAAATTTCATTTCGCGCTGGCAAATTTAAAATTCGTGCTGGCGTTTTGACTCAAACATCAGCACGTTTTTAGAAAAACCTTCTGAACAATTTGGCCGTTTGGATTGTTTTTCGTAATTTTGTGAGCTAAATTTGTTTTATATAGAATGAGACAATTAAAGATTACCAAAAGTATCACTAACCGTGAGAGCGCCTCTCTCGACAAGTATTTGCAGGAAATCGGACGCGAAGACCTCATTACCGTCGAAGAAGAAGTAGAGCTCGCACAGCGTATCCGCAAAGGCGACCGTGTGGCCCTTGAAAAATTGACCCGTGCCAACCTCCGTTTCGTGGTGTCTGTGGCCAAGCAGTACCAGAACCAGGGATTGAGTTTGCCGGATTTGATTAACGAGGGTAACTTGGGATTGATCAAGGCAGCCGAAAAGTTCGACGAAACCCGAGGCTTCAAGTTCATCAGTTACGCCGTATGGTGGATCCGTCAGTCCATCCTCCAAGCATTGGCTGAGCAGTCGCGCATCGTGCGCCTTCCGCTGAACCAGGTAGGCTCGCTGAACAAAATCAGCAAGGTGTTTGCCAAATTCGAGCAGGAAAACGAACGCCGCCCTTCACCGGAGGAATTGGCCGACGAACTTGAAATGCCGATTGACAAGATTTCGGATACGTTGAAGGTTTCCGGACGTCACATCTCTGTGGACGCTCCTTTCGTGGAAGGGGAAGACAACAGTTTGCTGGACGTTCTGGTGAACGACGACTCGCCTATGGCCGACCGCTCACTGGTTAATGAATCACTTTCGAGGGAAATTGACAGAGCTCTCTCTACGCTGACCGAAAGGGAGAAGGAGATTATCCAAATGTTTTTCGGTATTAACACGCAGGAAATGACGTTGGAAGAAATCGGCGACAAATTCGGCCTCACCCGTGAGCGCGTTCGCCAGATTAAGGAAAAAGCCATCAGAAGATTAAGAACCAATTCGCGTAGCAAGCTGCTCAAGTCCTATCTGGGATAAGACAAGATTCGGTTTCCGACTTTTTATCGTGCCATTCATCCGAATGGCGCGATTTTTTGTTTGTATATCTCATCAGAAACCATTATATTTGCCGATTGAAATTAATAAAAAACAGAAAAGATGAAATACGTTAAAGTTTTGGCCTCCTTGATGCTGATGTTTATGGTGTGCACGGCATTCACCTCGAATGACAAGGGAAAAGGTATGTATATAGTAGGAGTATCTGCATCGTTTACAGATTCATTGGTTTATTTCACAGACATACAGTTTGTTGACAGTGTGGAAGTAGATAAGAATGGATTGTTGCCGATGCGTGACCAGTATAGCGACCAATTGGATATCTATTTGGAACACAAGTTGGGCATGAAGGACCGCACATGCTTTATCTATTTCAGCGAAAAGAAAGCAAAGCTGGAAAAGGACATCAAGAAAATGAAGGACAAATACAAGAAAGCCGGCACAAGCATTTTGCGTGAAACTGGCGATGACTTCAAGTTTACAAAAGCGGTAGAATATTGATAAAACCTCGTGCTTATGAAGAAATGGTTATTTTTGTTGTGCACGGTTGCCTGCTTGTGGGCTTGTGGAGAGAAGGGTGATATACCTGTGCTTCCAGAACCGATACAGGTAGAAAAGGCTCCTCTTACTATATTGGCCTATCTCGTTGCGAACAACAATTTGGACGATGACCTTTTGGCCAATATCGGTACGATGTATGACGGCTTGGCGACAATGGACAAAGCGGCCACCTTATTGGTATATTGGGATGGAAAGACAACCATTGGTGCCAATAAATCCAGTCATCTCATTTTGAAATACGAAACAGATGGAAAAGGCAATATCAATGAGAAGCCTGCTTTGGACGAAGAAGCTCCCTTGGATGATGTATTGGAAGTTGGTAAAGTAATGAAAGAATATAGTGCCCAGTTATCAACCGATAAACAAGTTATGGCTAAGGTCTTGAAAGATATGGTTGGAATGACATCTTCCGGAAGAATAGGTTTGGTGACTGGTTCACACGCCAGTTCATGGTTGAATAGCATCTATCTTTCAAGAAGTCGTGCTTTTGGTCAAGATGGCTCGGGTACAGACAATACCATGCTTATCTCGGATATGGTGGAAGCGATGAAGTCCGTAGGCAAGCGTTTTGATTTCGTGCTTTTCGATGCTTGTTTCATGGGCACAGCTGAAGTGGCCTATGCATTTCGTGATGTGGTTGACTATCAGATTTCTTCAGTTATGGAAGTTCCTGCTTATGGATTCCCGTACGATGTATTTATGGATGACCTCTATAAAGGGACTGTAGAAGGTTACAAGGAGGTTTGTCAAGCCTACATTGACTTTTATTCACAAAGATATAAAGCAGGAAATCAAGCATGGGCAACTATCGCGTTAATGAAGAGTTCAGAGATTCAAGGCTTGATCAATCAAGTGAAAGCGGAGATTGTGGAACATAAAGAAGCGGTGGCAGATTATGATGTGAAGAAATTGCAGGAGTACGGACGAAATGGAGGGCCGGACATTGCTTACGACTTGGAGCAATTTATGAAAGATCTGAATGGCGATGTCGTACCAGCTGCGTTCAAGGCACAATTGGATAAAGCCGTATTGCATAAAGGATGTCTGGAAACAGCAAGGCCTTCAAGCTATAAGGTAGATGCAGCCAACTATTGTGGCTTGGGTATTTACATTCCTATTGCATCCCGTTCCAAATGGAATGATTATTTCAAGACAATCGATTGGTATGAAGTCTCCGGATGGAGTGATGTGACATTCAGCTGGGATTTTTAATATCATCATTTATAGGTAAATTTGACCGGACGGTTCATAAAAAAATGAACTTTCCGGTCTTTTATTTCGTTTTTATATCTATATTTGTTCATTCAAAAGAAAAGATTATGGCAAATATATGGAATGAACTTAAGAACAAAAACCACAAACGCTATTTAGGAGGTTTGGATTTCTTTAAATACATTGGTCCCGGTTTGCTGGTGACCGTAGGTTTTATCGACCCGGGTAACTGGGCGTCTAATTTTGCAGCAGGCTCCGAATTCGGATATGCACTTCTGTGGGTGGTTACACTCTCGACGGTGATGCTCATCATTCTTCAGCACAATGTGGCGCACTTGGGTATTGTTACCGGATTATGCTTGAGCGAAGCTGCCACTCAATATACTCCGAAATGGGTGTCTCGCCCCATTCTTGGGACAGCTGTGCTTGCTTCCATTTCCACTTCCTTGGCGGAGATATTGGGAGGAGCCATCGCTCTTGAAATGTTGTTCAGCATTCCGATTGTATGGGGAGCAGTGCTGACTACTATCTTTGTGCTCATTATGCTGTTTTCAAATACCTATAAGCGCATCGAACGTCTTATCATCGCCTTTGTTTCCGTCATTGGTTTGTCTTTCCTTTACGAACTTTTTTTGGTGGATATAGACTGGCCGTTAGCTGCTAAGTCTTGGGTGGTTCCGAGCATCCCCGAAGGAAGTATGCTTATCATCATGAGTGTATTGGGAGCCGTGGTAATGCCGCATAACCTTTTTCTTCATTCGGAAGTCATCCAAAGCCACGAGTACAACAAGCAAGATGAAGCTTCCGTGGAGAAACATTTGAAATACGAGTTCTATGATACGCTATTCTCTATGTTGGTGGGATGGGCGATTAATAGTGCCATGATTCTTTTGGCGGCAGCCACTTTTTTCCAAAAAGGTACACCCGTGGAAGAACTGCAACAAGCCCAGTCGTTGCTTACTCCGTTGCTCGGCGAAGCGGCCGGTATTGTTTTTGCCTTGGCCTTGCTTATGGCAGGTATTTCTTCGACCGTAACCAGCGGCATGGCGGCAGGTTCCATCTTTGCCGGTATCTTCGGCGAATCCTATCACATCAAGGACATTCACTCCAAAGTTGGGGTGATTCTCTCGTTGGGCATTGCCTTGCTCATCATCTTCTTCATCGACAATCCGTTCTATGGACTGATTATCTCGCAGATGATTCTGAGTATGCAACTTCCGTTTACGGTCTTCTTGCAGGTGGGATTGACTTCCTCTAAGAAAGTGATGGGTAAGTATGCCAACTCCACTTCGACGAAATGGTTGCTGTACGGCATCGCAACGATTGTTTCTGTTTTGAATATTATGTTGTTGTTTTCTTGATTTATGAATAAGGTGAAACCGATAGTGGCTCTTTTCGACTTTGATGGTGTTGTGATGGATACCGAGAGCCAATACACGTTGTTTTGGGATGAGAAAGGTCGGAAGTATCATCCGGAGATTCCCGATTTCGGTCATTACATCAAAGGGCAGACCTTGACGCAGCTTTATGAAAGCTATTTCCTCCATCCTTCGGAGCTTCAACCGCAAATCACTCGTGAGCTGAATGAGTTTGAAACCCGGATGCAGTTCGAATATATTCCCGGTGTGGTGGACTTCATGAGGGAACTTCGTGAGAAAGGGGTGAAGATAGCTATCGTGACCAGTTCCAACGACAAGAAAATGGCGAATGCCTATCGCGCTCATCCTGAATTGCTTACTTTGGTCGATGAGATTCTCACGGCAGACCGGTTTATGCATTCCAAACCCCATCCCGAATGTTTCCTGATGGGAGCAAAGGTGTTTGATTCGGACATTGAAAATTGTATCGTTTTCGAGGATTCCTTTCATGGATTGGAGGCTGGAAACAGGGCCGGGATGAAGGTCATCGGCTTGGCCACCACCAATCCGGCTTCGGCCATCGAGGATAAGGCTACGCTGGTGATTCCCGACTTTGTGGGCTTCACTTATGAAAAAATGATGCGTGTATTGGATTAATCAGTTAAAAGACGTACCTTTGCACTTTATTCAGAAATAATAACTGAATAATTGAATAACTGAATAATTAAACTGAAAACTGAAAATTATGGCAGCATATTTATCGAGTGACAGCCGCAAGGTGACCACTCATCGACTGATAGAAATGAAGCAACGTGGTGAAAAGATTTCCATGCTGACTTCTTATGATTATACCACCGCACAAATTGTAGATGGTGCAGGTGTGGATGTGATTCTCGTAGGTGACTCTGCTTCGAATGTGATTGCAGGTAATATCACCACGCTCCCCATTTCGCTCGACCAGATGATTTTCTTGGGTAAGGCCGTGGTGCGTGGTGTGAAGCGCGCCCTCGTGGTGGTGGATATGCCGTTCGGCACTTATCAGACATCGGCTTACGATGCCGTGACCAATGCCATCCAAATCATGAAGATTACCCATGCCGATGCTTTGAAGCTGGAAGGTGGAGAAGAAGTGATTGACTCGGTGAAGAAAATCATCGCATCGGGCATTCCGGTGATGGGTCACTTGGGATTGATGCCGCAGTCCATTAATAAATACGGCACATACGCCGTGCGCGCCAAGGGCGATGAAGAAGCCGAAAAACTCATCCGCGACGCCAAGCTGCTGGAAGAAGCCGGATGCTTTGCCATCGTGATTGAAAAGGTGCCGGCATCGTTGGCCGAGAGAGTGGCAAAGGAACTCACTATCCCTGTCATCGGCATCGGAGCCGGTGGGGGAGTTGACGGACAGGTACTTGTGGTATCCGATATGCTCGGCATGACCAATGGATTCAGCCCTCGTTTCCTCCGTCGATATGCCGACTTGCACTCGGTGATGACCAATGCCATCAGCCAATATGTGGAAGATGTGAAGAATTGCGATTTCCCGAATGAGAAAGAACAATATTAATAAAACAACTATATGGCAACAGTAGACGATAAAAAAATCATCTTTTCGATGGTGGGCGTAAGCAAGGCCTTCCAAGCGAACAAACAAGTTTTGAAAAACATCTACCTGTCCTTTTTCTATGGTGCCAAGATTGGTATCATCGGTTTGAACGGCTCGGGTAAGTCAACCTTGCTGAAAATCATCGCAGGTCTCGACAAGAGCTATCAAGGCGAAGTGGTTTTCTCGCCGGGTTATTCCGTAGGATACCTCGCACAGGAACCGCAGTTGGACGACACCAAAACCGTGAAGGAAGTGGTGATGGAAGGTGTCCAGCCGATTGTGGATGCACTCAACGAATACGAAGAAATCAACAATAAGTTCGGTCTTCCGGAATATTACGAAGACCCCGACAAGATGGATGCCCTCTTTGCCCGCCAGGCAGAATTGCAAGACATCATCGATGCCACTGATGCATGGAACCTTGACAGCAAGTTGGAACGCGCCATGGACGCTCTCCGCTGTCCGGCCGAAGACCAACCGGTGAAGGTCCTCTCCGGAGGTGAACGCCGCCGTGTGGCTCTCTGCCGCCTCTTGTTGCAGAAGCCGGATGTGTTGCTCCTCGACGAACCGACCAACCACCTCGATGCCGAATCTATCGACTGGCTGGAACAGCATTTGCAGCAATACGAAGGAACCGTGATCTGTATCACCCACGACCGTTACTTCCTCGACAACATTGCTGGATGGATTCTTGAACTCGACCGTGGCGAAGGTATTCCTTGGAAGGGCAACTACAGCAGCTGGCTCGAACAGAAGACCAAGCGCATGGAGCAGGAAGAAAAGACTGCCAGCAAGCGCC
>JAFQBF010000098.1 GCA_017416735.1 Bacteroidaceae bacterium
CAGCCAAACACACCCTTGCAAAAATACAGGGATCTATTACCGGACAAATGGAAGAGGGGATAATTTTATATTATCAGCCCCGATTTATTCATGGGTGAGAATCGTGGAGACGCTTACATTTCGCCTTCACGTTTTGCGGAACTTCATAGCGGAAGTTCATTGTAACCGTCTTTGAATCAAGAAGTATGAAGCAAATGAAGAAGATTTTCGTATTTGTTGTCAATGCGTTTAAAAATAGCTTTTTCCTACTTTTCTCCGTTTATATTTTCATTTCCAAATTTTATTTTATAGTTTTGTAACGTTTCTCCTACCGAGAGGCCCTTTGATAGCCTGAGGGTAGGTGGAAACAGACATATATTTAAGAAAAGACGTTTACTACGTTTTTGTCTTTGGCTCTTTAAAACTTCGCAACTTTTAAACAGTCAGTCAAAGAACAAAAGCAACGGTGGATGTCTGCGTGGTATGTAATATACCATCGTACACCTTTGTGTCAACAATAGGTGTACTTTGTCGTTATACATATCGGCGTGGGCTATCTCGGCGTTGCTCGTTCAGACTGACTGGGCAATGCGAAGGCCTTAAAGAGCGGGACGAGTAACAGGTACAGATTCCCGCGCTTTTTCTTTTTATATGGGTTAGTCATTATCTATTTGGAATCGTCCGGTTCGGGAGTCTGCTGGAATACTTAGGTATATTATGGAGTTGTTCTTTAGCACCCGGGATGAACTGATTAAGATAAATTTAAGACATGTGATATTTTGCGAAGCCGATGACAATTATAGCCATGTCTACTTCTCCAATGGTGTAAAGGCAACCTTATTGTGTACTCTATCGAATCTGGAACAGCTGATTGACGAAAAGCTTAAAGGTAAAGCACAGCCTTTTGTCCGTATCGGGAAACGTTATATCGTAAATACTACATACATTTTCCAAATCAACACACTAAGGAAAAAATTACTTCTGACCAGTTTCTACGGCCCTCAGTTATACACCTTGTCTGTATCGAAAGAAGCACTGAAAAAACTAAAGGACTTGTATCTCACAAACAAGCCATAACCCCATCTGTCTGAATCGGAAAAACCATTTTACCCATTAATCCCCGTACTTCACCCATTATGTTTTTCTTGAATTGTCCTGCCGGTTTTTTCTAAATTAATTTGTCTCATAAATCTTTAATACTGAGACAATGCAGAGAATAAAAAAGGGAGGCAATCTTCAAAAAGGAAAGAATCAAAGACACAGAATTCTAAAAACAATAGTTATTACTATCGGCAAAATCCTCTGTGCATTACTTTTAATTGCTTTTATGCTGTTTTTAGGCACGAGCGTCAGTCCTATCTACGATTTTCGAGAACCGAAATCATTTACAGGCAAGGAGATTTACAATCCGTATCATAACCTTGATACAACCCATTGCTGGAAAAGAGCGAATTTCCATGTTCACACACGAGTGAAAGGCATACTCAACGAGTGTGAATATTGGCCGGAAGAAGTTTATCGCCGATTGGAAAAACTGGGATATGACATCGTAACCTTTTCAAACCATAACGAAATCACAACACATCCATTCGACACGGCTTTGCAAGTAAATGTTTATGAACATGGTTATAATCTGTTGAAGTTCCATAAACTGGTGTTTGGAAGCTCTGATGTCAATCATTTTGATCACTCCTTTCCCTTTTTGGCTTCACAAAAACAGTTTCAGTTGGATTTACTCAGACGTGATGCCGACATCATACAGATAAACCACCCGTTAAGAACCATTGGTCTGCCCGCATCCCAATTCGAGAAATTGGAAGGATACCGCCTTATGGAACTGGACAGTGGCCGTTCTACCGAAAATATTTATTGGGACAGTGCCCTCAGTGCAGGACATTATTGCTTCGGCCTTGCCAATGACGACTTGCATTATCCTGACAGAACCAATCGTATTGCCGTACGGTGCAATTTCGTATGTACACCTACAGCCCGTTACGAGGACATACTCCAAGTTTTGAACGAAGGAGGATTCTATGCTATGCGAGTACCTGATTATGGAAACGGGAATTGGGATTTGAAATACAAAAAGAACAAAGAGCTACCCTCCATTAGCAAAATCGGTTTACAGGACAGCACTATTTTCATAACCTTGTCCGTCCAAGCTGACAGCATCAAATTTACAGGAGAACATCATAAGACATTGGCTGTCGCACATTGCTCAGACAGTGCATCGTACATAATGCGACACAGAGACCCTTACGTTCGCATTACGGCCTATTTTCCACAAGGAGAGGTGATTTATTCCAATCCGTTTGCACGTTATGACGCTTCGGAAAATGATTCACCTTTTACCAATTCTACCCATTCCGTCAATTATCCGCTTACCATATTGTTTAACTTATTGCTTGGTGTACTATTTATAAGTACACTTTGGGCATTTTACAAATTTACATTCAAAAAATGAACAGATTCAAGAAAATCGCTTCTATCAAAACAGTATCACTGGCATTCAGTATTTTTACCTTATTGGCATATCATTTCCCTGTATTCAATTATGCAGCGAACAACGTCGAAGGCGGACTTAATGGAGTGTTGATAATGGGAGGTGCTGCCATTATCATGTTGGCCTTGAACTATCTTGTCTGCTATACGTTACTGTATGCAGGCCGTTGGGGAGGTAAAATTATATTGTCGTTAATGCTTATAGGAAACTCCATAGCCCTTTATTTCATCAACACCTATGAAGTGCTGATAACCGACAAGATGATGGGCAATGTATTCAACACTCGCTATTCAGAAGCATCGGGGTTCTTTTCATCCGCAGCTGTTCTTTACATTATATTCCTCGGCATACTCCCATGCGTATATATACTCACACGTAAAATAATCTATGGCAACTTTAAGTCTCTTGCTGTCAATTTGGGTATATCATTACTGATTGTACTATCCGGCGCACTCATCAATGTAAAGAACTTTACCTGGGTAGATCGCCATGCCACACAAGTGGGAAGTATGCTTATGCCATGGTCGTATATCGTCAACACCATTCGATACAAGAATCGAATCTGCAAAAAGAACCGTAAGGAAATCAAATTGCCCGATGCACAAATCGCCACTTCCGGGAAGGATGTTTGTGTACTCATAATTGGAGAATCTGCACGGCGTGACCACTTTTCCTTATATGGATATGAAAGAGACACCAATCCGCTGCTGAAAAACGACAGTGTAACAACCTTTATGGCTAAATCAGCTGCCACCTATACCACGGAAGGACTGAAAGCACTGCTTTCTCCTAACAATTCGGACAAGCTATATGAAATTCTACCCAACTACCTGTACCGCACGGGCGTTGATGTGGTGTGGCGTAGTAATAACTGGGGTGAACCACCCGTACATATAGACAAATATTATACGGCAAAGGACATCAAGAAACAATATCCGCAAGGTGATGACCGTTACGATGAAATACTACTTGAAGGTTTGGAAAACGATATTGAAGCAAACGATAAAGAAAAGCAGTTAATCGTCCTTCACACCAATACAAGCCACGGCCCTACCTATTATCAGAAATATCCTACAAGGTTTGAAGTTTTCAAGCCTGTATGTACCACAGTCGAAATGTCAAAAAGCAATAGGGAAGAACTGATTAACGCTTATGATAACACAATACTGTATACAGATTATCTGATTCATCAAGTCATAGCCAAACTGAAGGATATAAAAGACACAAGAAGCTGTGTACTTTATGTTTCAGACCATGGCGAATCATTGGGCGAGAAGAATCTTTATATGCATGGCGTACCTATGATGATGGCACCAGCCGAACAGATTGAAATACCATTCATCGTATGGACTTCGGACTCAACCTTGAAAACGAAGATGCTGGAAGAGGTCGGACAATACTATGTATTTCATAGTGTATTATATTTCTTGGGCATAGAAAGTCCGGTTTTCAATGAAGGATACAATGTGTTTGAATGAAACTTTGAATTTCACCCATTAATCCCGACATTTTACCCATTATCCCCTTGGAAAATTGTTCGTCTGGATTATTTCAGATAATTTTGTTTCACATTTTTTAATATATAAAAGGAATTAATATGACAAAAAGAACAATGCTAACCATTATTATAACGGGAGTTTTCGGTTATGTTTCAGCACAACAAGTAGACTACTCAGTTGTTTCTGTGCCTGAAGAAGCAGGCATAGAATTCCAGCAAATGACTTCTCCCAATGATTATGTGTGTATGCCTGTCGTGAAAAGAAACGCCAAAAGTATAAATTGGTTTTCCAATAGGATTCTAGACGTTTCAGTAGATGGCAAAAATATTGCATATCTTTCATTTAGAAACAATACAACTAATATTTTCATCAAAGCATTAGATAAACAAGGAAGTTCTATACAACGTACCAACCGTGCCAATGTCTTGGATTTTTCTTATTCACCAGATGGGAAGTATATTTGTTTTTCCGAGAAGCGTGGAAAGACTAATCAAATATTCCAAACTAATGCAAGTAATGGATACGTTTGTCGCCAAATAACCAATGGCAACACCGATTATTCTCCTATTTATTCATCGGATATGAAACAAATATTTTTTGCGCGACAGGAAATGAAAGGAATAAGTATATGGAGCTACAATATCAGCAACAATTTCTTGTCTAATTATACCAATGGTATGAACCCTTATCCGTTGACAGAAAATAATACTTTCATTTGTACACGACTTACTGCTGATGGAAGAAGTGAAATTTGGAAAATAAACTATGAAACGGGGGTGGAAGAATGCATAGTCTCCGATATGGAACGTAGTTTTACATCGCCTGTATTGTCACCGGATAAACAATGGATTCTATTGGTGGGTAGCAGCAAAATTAATGCAGGAAACATTACCTACTTGAATACGGATATTTATGTTGCCCGAACTGACGGAAGCGAATTGTCACAAATAACATATCACGCAGCTGATGATTTGAGTCCTGTCTGGAGTAAAGATGGAAAATATATTTATTTTATATCTCAGCGTGGAAATGCAGAAGGAATTGCTAATATATGGAGAATGAATTTTATTTATTAATTATATCAATTTATTAATTATGAAAAAAATGAAGTTTTTATTGGTTGTATGCCTGTTAGGTATGGCATCAACAATGTCTGCACAGTTTGTGAGCACAAGTAGTTCAAGTTCTTCTATGAATAGTAATTCAGATGCAGCTGCTTGGTCAGGTTTACGAATTTCATACCATCCGGTATCAATCAATGCTGATGGAGGAGGAGATATTAGTTTAAATGGTGCATCGGTTGGTTATGTACGGAGTTTTGGAGTATCTGCTAGTGCTCCTTTATTTATTGAAACAGGTGCAAGTGCATCTTGGATTGGTGGAGAAATTGAAGACTCAGACTTGAAGTTGAATGTTTTTTCTATCAATGTGCCTGTTAATTTCGGTTATAAATTCTCTTTTGGTGATAACAATGGAATTTATCCTTATGCAGGTTTGACTTTGCGAGGCAATATTGTTGGTAAGTATAAAGCGGATGGTGAAAGTGTTAGCGCTTTTGATGATGATTTAGGAGATGGTTGGAAACTCAAACGTTTCCAAATTGGTTGGCAAATTGGTGTGGGCGCAAACTTCAACACATTTTATGTTGGCGCAAGTTATGGTACAGACTTTAGTGACATAATAGAAGATTGCAAAGTTGCTATGCCAAGCATCTCCATCGGTTTTAATATGTAATAAAAGAAATTTATGAAAACAATTTTCAAACATTTATTCAGCATAATTGCCATACTGACAATGTCTGTTGGTTTTATCAGTTGCGATGATGGAAATAGTGAGAATGAAGCTTCATCTATTATAGGAACTTGGATATACGAAGAAGATTACGATGATGACGATTATTATTATGAAGAAATCACCTTCAAATCCAATGGAACATTTATTGTTAAATGGGAAGAATACTATTATGGTGACTATGATTCAGATACAGAAAGAGGAACTTATGAAATTGACGGAGATGAGTTAATCGTAGATTTTGATGATGAAATATCTATTGTAACTATAGTATCCATTACATCAAGCAAACTTGTTCTCGAAGATGAAGAAGGTGATAGAATTATCTATTACAGAGATTAACATTAGCATCTTCTAAACAAAAAAGCAAAGAGCGTTGGACTGATTATCCAACGCTCTTTCGTTTCGTAGGGTCATTGCAATCCCCTGTGATACGAAATGTCTGTCATATTGCCTATCCGATACTCGATTTCCTCTTTTATCTTGCGAGTCCAGTAGGGACTGACACCAACTGTTTCTGCATATTGTTCATAGTTGCCGAGAACGCTGATAACTTTTTCTATGATTGCGTCAGCACCCTTTATATTGTACCGCTTTGCCAGTTCGAGAAGGTCTGAACGTTCAATGTCTGCGTTCTTGTTGTTGATGGTCATACTATGGCAATTCATATATCCCGGTGCAGACGGATCTACGGAAAATGTGTAGTCGTAAGCTGGAGCCGTATGCCATATGCCGTCTTCTCCCATCAGGAAACTGAAGTTCTTGTTGTGGTCGTCTACATTGCCGCCAAGCACGTTCACCACTGTCTGCAAGAACTGCTGCTTCTGCTCGGATGGCAGAATGCCGATGCGGCAGGCTGTGTCTTCATTAATAATTAGACTTTGATGATAGTTTTCTGAATGTTGACAATTACTTCATGAACTTTTCTACCACAGCAGCTACACCGTCTTCTTCGTTCGAGAGGGTGATGTAGTCGGCCGACTCACGGACTACTTCTTGCGCATTGGCCATCGCCACGCCCAAACCCGCAAACTTAATCATCGAGAGGTCGTTGAACCCATCGCCTACGGCAATCATCTCTTCCCGTGTGGCACCAATCTTCTCCAAAAGAACCGCCAACGATTGCGCCTTGTCGATGCCCTTCGGCACAAGTTCGAGGAAATAAGGTTCTGAACGATACACACCCATACGTTCCTTCAAGGCTTCGTACATCACCTTTTCCAGCTCGGCCAAGCGGGTAGCTTCGCCTACTATCAAGCACTTCGCTACGGGGAAATCGATGGCTTCGAGGAAATTTTCCACCTTCTTGGTTTCCATCACGTTCAGGATGGCTTCCTTCAATACGTACTCGTCATCGGGATGCTCGGTGATGACGTATTTGTCCTTGTAGGTGACGATGGCAAAGTCGTTGTCCTTGGCGCACTGATACAAATAGGGAAGGAGGTCAGCATCGAGGACATTGGCATACATCAGTTCGCCTGTCTGCCAGTTGGTGATTTCGCCTCCGTTGTAGGAGAGGATATAGCCACCGTATTTCTTCAATTCGAGCTTCTCGGCTATCGGGGCAATGCCGTAAGTGGGACGGCCCGATGCCAATACGATTTTCACGCCACGCTCCTGTGCGTCAATCAATGTGCGCAAGGTGTGTTCGGTTATTTCTTTCTTGTTGTTGGTCAACGTACCGTCGAGGTCGAGGACTAAAAGTTTATACTTCATAAGGATATTCGGTTAATTTTGCCTCAAAGATAAGACTTTATCGAGGAATTTTCGCTATCTTTGCTTAAAATAAAGACATTATGGAACTGATTTTACTGACTATTATCCTCATACTTCTGTTTGCCAACCTCTGTGTGGCACTGATGAAGAACAACCGCAAGCAGACGGAGCAATTGGAAAGCCTCTTTCGCCAGGAGCTGAAAGAGAACCGCGAAGAGCTGAGCCGAAATATGCGCGAACTCCGCACGGAGCTGAATCAAGCCATCAGCCTCTCTACCCAACAGATGCAGACGACCCTGCATCGTAACTTGATGACCACCAACGAAATGCAGCGTGAGAAGTTCGAGGCGATGAACCGCCAACAGGACATCCTCGTGAAATCGACCGAGAAACGGTTGGACGAGATGCGCTTGATGGTGGAAGAGAAACTCCAAAAGACACTGAACGAGCGCATCGGACAATCTTTCGAGTTGGTACGCTCGCAACTGGAAAACGTGCAGAAGGGCTTGGGAGAGATGAAGACCTTGGCCGAGGATGTGGGAGGGCTGAAAAAGGTGTTGGGCAACGTGAAGACACGAGGCACGTTCGGTGAAATCCAACTGAGCGCCTTGCTTGAACAGATGCTCAGCCCCGAGCAATATGAAGCCAACGTAAAGACACGCAAGAATGCCACCGAGTTCGTGGAGTTCGCCATCAAGCTTCCCGGTAAGGACAATGGCAAGGATGTGGTGTATCTGCCCATCGACGCCAAGTTCCCCAAGGATGTGTACGAGCAATACATCGATGCCTACGAGGAAGGGGATGCATCGTTGATGGAAAGCACTTCCAAGCAACTGGAAATCACCATCAAACGAATGGCAAAGGACATCCGCGACAAGTACATCGAGCCTCCCTATACCACCGATTTCGCCATCCTGTTCCTCCCGTTCGAGAGCATCTATGCCGAGGTCATCCGTCGCACCGCCCTAGTGGAAGCCTTGCAGAAGGATTTCAAGATAGTGGTGACAGGGCCGACCACCCTCGGTGCTATCCTCAACAGCCTTCAGATGGGATTCCGCACCCTCGCCATCCAGAAGCGAACCAGCGAGGTGTGGAGTGTATTGGGAGCCGTCAAGACGGAGTTCGGCAAGTTCGGAGGCATGTTGGAAAAGGTGCAGAAGAACCTCCAGAATGCAGGCGACCAACTGGAAGAGGTGATGGGCAAGCGCACCCGCGCCATCGAACGCAAGCTCCGCCAAGTGGAAGCCCTCCCCACCGAGGAAAGCCAGAAGATGCTGAGACTGGAAGATTTCACCGACGAAGACGACTGAAGAAAAACGCCCCGACGTTTTGTCTGAAACGCTTCGACATTTGGAGCAAAACGCCGAGGCGTTTTAAAATTAGTTGGATTTACAACAATCTCTTCCCTTATTTGTTTGTTCAACGAGTGTTTTTCATTAACTTTGTCGCCATATTATAAGGTATAAGACCAAAAAATGAAACGAAACAAGATAAACTGGAGAGTTCCCAAAGGCGTGGAACCCACCGAACTGGACAAGAAAGTCCTTGCTTATCAGGCAAAAGGACACTTGGTGCCAAGCAGAAACCTCATCAAAACTCCCGAACAGATAGAAGGTATCCGCAAGAGCGGTATCATCAATACGGGCGTGCTCGACCTCGTGGCGCGTGAAATCCGTGCCGGCATGAGCACCTTGGAAATCGACAAGCTGGTCTACGAATACACCCGCGACCATGGTGCCATTCCTGCCTGCCTCGGCTATGAAGGATTCCCGAAGAGCTGCTGCACCTCGGTGAACGAAGTGGTTTGCCACGGCATCCCGAGCGAATACGAAGTGCTGGAAGAGGGTGACATCATCAATGTGGATTGCACCACCATCCTCGATGGCTACTACGCCGATGCTTCCCGCATGTTCATCATTGGCAAGACCTCGCAGGAGAAGAAGAAGCTGGTGGATGTAGCCAAGGAATGTCTGGAGATCGGTATGGAAGCAGCCAAGCCCTTCGGATTTGTGGGCGACATCGGCCATGCAGTAGAAAGACACGCCAAGAAGAACGGATTTTCCGTAGTGCGTGACTTGAGCGGACATGGTGTAGGCCTCGAATTCCACGAAGAACCGGATGTAGACCATTACGGCAAGAAGGGGACAGGCATGTTGCTTGTACCCGGCATGACCTTCACCATCGAGCCGATGATTAACATGGGAACCCACGAAGTGTTTGTGGACGAGGAAGACGACTGGACAGTCGTGACCGAAGACGAACTCCCGTCCGCCCAATGGGAACACACCTTCGTGATGACCGAAAACGGACTTGAAATCCTGACTTATTAATATATATAAGGTATAGAGATATGGATACAATCATTTTAGGCATAGAATCGTCTTGCGACGACACCTCGGCAGCCGTCATCCGCAATGGCGTGTTACTCTCGAACGTCGTGGCAAGCCAAGCCGTACACGAATCGTACGGCGGGGTAGTGCCCGAACTGGCCTCCCGTGCCCACCAACAGAATATTGTCCCTGTAGTACACGAAGCCTTGAAAAGAGCCGGTGTGGAAAAGGAACAACTCAGTGCGATAGCCTTCACCAGAGGTCCCGGTTTGATGGGCTCCTTGTTGGTAGGCGTATCGTTCGCCAAGGGTCTTGCCCGTTCGCTCAACATCCCGATGATTGACGTTAACCATCTGCAAGCCCACGTGTTAGCGCATTTCGTTAAAGAATCGGAAGAAGACACCGACCAACCAAAATTCCCTTTCCTCTGCCTCTTGGTGTCGGGAGGAAACTCGCAAATCATCCTCGTGAAAGCCTACAACGACATGGAAGTCATCGGCCAGACCATCGACGATGCCGCCGGTGAAGCCATCGACAAGTGCTCCAAGGTAATGGGCTTCGGCTACCCGGGCGGCCCCATCATCGACCGTCTGGCCCGCCAAGGCAACCCGAAGGCCTTCACATTCAGCAAGCCACACATCCCTGAATACAATTATAGCTTCAGCGGATTGAAGACCTCGTTCCTCTATTCGCTCCGCGACTGGTTGAAGGACGACCCGAACTTCATCGAGAACCACAAGGAAGACCTTGCGGCATCGCTCGAAGCAACGGTGGTGGACATCCTCATGGACAAGCTCCGCAAGGCATCCAAGGCACTGAAGATAAAGGAAGTGGCCGTAGCAGGAGGGGTGTCAGCCAATACAGGCCTCCGCAATGCCTTCCACGACCATGCCAAACGATTCGGATGGAAGATATACATCCCGAAGTTCAGCTTCACCACGGATAATGCGGCCATGATAGCCATTACGGGGCACTACAAGTTCCAGGACAAGGACTTCTGTAGCATCGACAAACCCGCTTATTCAAGAGTAACCATTTAAAAAGATTATGAACATGTCATTACAAAATAAATTCCTGAGCAAAGAACTGAGCGACAAGTTCTGGAAAGAAGGCTTGACCCTTGCAACCGCCGAAAGCTGTACCGCCGGAAACATCGCGGCCGTTATCACCGCCATCCCCGGAAGCTCGCATTTCTATAAAGGTGGAATCGTGGCCTACTCCGACGAAGTGAAGATTAATTTGCTGGGCGTAAACCCCGAAACGCTCGAAAAACAAGGTGCCGTCAGCGAAGAAACCGTCATTGAAATGGTGAAAGGTGCGATGAAATCGATGAATTCCGATTGTGCCGTGGCAACCTCGGGCATTGCAGGCCCCACAGGAGGCACTCACGACAAGCCGGTAGGCACCGTCTGGATAGCAGCCTCCATGCACGACAAGATTATTACGATGAAAGCAAACGGAGACGAAGGACGCAACAAAAACATTGAAAATGCAACGCTTTATGCCCTCCAAATGCTACAAAAATTGTTCCAAAACCAAGAAAATGAGCAATAAAGAGCAATTATTTCCCAATTTTCTTGTTTATTAAAAATAAAAGTAGTTATTTTGCACTCCGTTTGAAATACGTTATTGAATAAAACTATAAAAATTAGATAGCAATGTCGAAGATTTGTCAAATTACCGGAAAGAAAGCCATGATTGGCAACAATGTTTCACACTCTAAGAGAAGAACCAAGAGAACTTTTGATGTGAACTTGTTT
>JAFQBF010000099.1 GCA_017416735.1 Bacteroidaceae bacterium
AGTTGCTGACCGACCGCACCGTCCACGCCAACCTGGAATTCGTGCTTCGTGCCACAGGCTGGAAGAACAAGGTGGACATCCATATGCGCATCGAGGAAGTTCTTGAACAAGTCGGAATGAGCGGAAAGGGCTACAAGATGCCGAACGAACTATCGGGTGGCGAACAACAACGTATTGTGATAGCAAGAGCAATGCTCAACAAACCCGAGCTGATTCTCGCCGATGAACCGACTGGTAACCTCGACGTGGAAACAGGGCATAACATCGTGAAGCTTCTGAGAGAAATTTGCACACAAGGTTCGGCCATCCTGATGATTACCCACAACCTGAACATGCTCACGGAATACCCGGGCAAAGTCTTCAAGTTCGAGAATCATCACATCGAGGAAATGAAACAACAAGAAATATAAACAATAAATATAGGTAACATGAAAGTTTTAAAGTTTGGAGGAACTTCCGTTGGCTCACCGGAGCGTATGAAAGGAGTTTCCCAATTAATCAATGACGGAGATAAGAAGATTGTAGTACTCTCGGCCATGTCGGGCACCACCAATTCGTTGGTGGAAATCTCGGATTACTTGTACAAGAAGAATCCGGAAGGTGCGAATGAAATCATCAACAAGCTGGAAAGCAAATATAAGCAACATGTGAAAGAACTTTATTCCACCGACGAATACAAGCAGAAGACATTGGCCTTCATCAAGGATATTTTCAACGGCATCCGTTCTTTCACCAAGGACATCTTCACCTTGTTCGAAGAGAAAGTAATTCTTTCACAAGGCGAATTGCTCTCTACCAACATGGTAACCAACTACTTGCAGGAGCAGGGCGTGAACGTGGTATTGCTTCCGGCGCTCGACTTCATGCGCACCGACAAGAACGGCGAACCTGACCCAGCCTATATCAAGAGTAAATTGGCTGCCCAATTGGAAATGCACCCGGATGCCGACATCTATATCACTCAGGGCTTCATCTGCCGCAACGCATACGGTGAAGTGGACAACCTGCAACGTGGTGGTAGCGACTATAGTGCATCCTTGATTGGTGCCGCCGTAGGTGCTTCGGAAATCCAAATCTGGACAGACATCGACGGTATGCACGACAATGACCCACGTATCGTGGACAAGACCTCACCGGTACGTCAGCTTCACTTCGAGGAAGCAGCCGAGTTGGCTTACTTCGGTGCGAAGATTCTTCACCCGACCTGCATCCAGCCGGCCAAGTATGCCAATATCCCTGTACGCTTGCTCAACACTATGGAGCCATCCGCCCCGGGTACCTTGATTTCCAACGATACCGAATTGGGTAAAATTAAGGCCGTAGCTGCCAAGGACAACATTACCGCCATCCAAATCAAGTCGGGCCGTATGTTGTTGGCATACGGTTTCTTACGTAAAGTGTTCGAAATCTTCGAAAGCTACCAGACATCCATCGACATGATTTGTACTTCTGAAGTCGGTGTATCTGTATCCATCGACAACACCAAGCACTTGAACGAAATCCTGAACGACCTGAAGAAGTACGGCACCGTGACCGTTGACCACGACATGTGCATCATCTGCGTGGTGGGTGACTTGCGTTGGGAAAATGTAGGCTTCGAAGCCAAGGCACTCGATGCCATGCGTGAAATCCCTGTCCGTATGATTTCGTTCGGTGGTAGCGATTACAACATCTCCTTCCTCGTGAGCAAGGACGACAAGAAGCGTGCATTGCAATCGTTGAGTGACCACTTGTTCAATCATTAATGACTATGATAAAAGGAACATTCCCCATAGAGAAATTCAGAGAGCTCGAAACACCTTTCTATTATTATGATATGAAGGTGCTTCGAGACACGCTCGACACCATCAAGAAGGAAGCAGGCAAGTACGAAAATTTCCATGTGCACTATGCCGTGAAAGCGAATGCCAATCCTAAAGTACTGAAAACCATCCGTGAAGCAGGCCTTGGCGCCGATTGTGTGAGCGGAGGCGAGGTACGTGCATCCGTGCAAGCCGGATTCCCTCATGACAAGATTGTGTATGCCGGTGTAGGAAAGACCGACAAGGAAATAAACTACGCCCTCGACCACGACATCTTCTGCTTCAATGTAGAATCAGTACCCGAGTTGGAAATCATCAACGAGCTGGCAGCAGCCAAGGGCAAAATCGCCCAGGTGGCCTTCCGCATCAACCCGAACGTAGGCGCTCATACCCATGCCAACATCACAACAGGATTGGCAGAAAACAAGTTCGGCATCAGCATGGAAGACATGGACATGGTGATTGAAATGGCAGAACAGATGAAGAACGTAAAGTTCATCGGCCTTCATTTCCACATCGGCTCACAAATCCTGGAGATGGACGACTTCGTGGCTCTTTGCAACCGTGTGAACGAGCTTCAGGAGCATTTGGCCAAACATCACATCATCTGCGAACACATCAATGTAGGTGGCGGATTGGGCATTGACTATCACCATCCCAACCACCTGCCGATTCCTAACTTTGCGGATTATTTTGCGACCTATCACAAGTTCCTGCACTTGCAACCGACACAAACCTTGCATTTTGAATTGGGACGTGCCGTGGTAGGACAATGCGGAAGCCTCATCAGCAAGGTGACTTACGTGAAGCAGGGTTCGAACAAGCAATTTGCCATCCTCGATGCCGGTATGACCGACTTGATTCGTCCGGCTCTTTATCAAGCCTATCATCGAATTGAGAACATCACTTCCGATGAAGCTGAAGAGACATACGATGTAGTAGGTCCTATCTGTGAATCAAGCGATGTATTCCTGAAAGCGGTTGATTTGAACAAGGCTCACCGTGGCGACTTGTTTGCTCTCCGTTCGGCAGGTGCTTATGGCGAAATTATGGCCTCGGGCTATAACTGCCGAGAATTGCCGAAAGGTTATACCTCGGACGAAATCGTGTAAACACTTATGGATTTTACATCATTCAATATTCTTTTGCCGGCATCTGCCGGCATCCTCTTTTTCATACAATCCTATTACCATTTGGGATTGTACAGAAAATTGTACCTGCATAGCAAGAAAACATCCAAAGAAACGGACACTCCTCCCCTCTCGGTCATCCTTGTGGCAAAAGATTCAGCCTCAGATTTAAGGAAGAACTTACCCGCCATTCTTGAACAAGACTATCCCGAGTTTGAAGTCATCGTGATTTACGACCAATCATCCGACGATGAATGCGAGGATGTATTGAAACTATTCAAAGACAAATACCCGAATTTGCATCATAGCTTCATCCCCGATTCGGCCCGATACATCAGCCACAAGAAACTGGGCATCACAATGGGTATCAAGGCAAGCCATCACGAATGGCTGGTCTTTACCGAGCCGAATTGTCGTCCTTCGAGCAACCAATGGTTACGCAAGATGGCAAGCAACTTTACACCAACGACGGATATCGTTTTGGGATATAGCAACTATGAGAAGACCAAAGGATGGTTCAACCGAAAGATTACGTTTGACACCCTGCTAAACTCCATGCGATATTTGGGACAAGCCATCGGCGGACATCCTTATATGGGATGCGGTCGTAACCTGGCTTACCGGAAGTCCTTGTATTACCAACAGAAAGGATTTGCTTCCCATCTGAATCTGCAACGGGGCGAGGACAACTTGTTCATCAACTATGCTGCCAACAGAAAAAACACCCGTGTAGAGGCCAGCCCTGAAAGCATCGTGCGCATCACCGCCCCACACTATTCCAAGAACTGGCATGAAGAAAAATTGAGCTATCCGTTGACAAGTCGCCTTTACAAAGGATTATCCCACTACTTGATGGGATTCGAGACCTGCTCACGCCTGCTTTTTCTTTTGATGACATTCGTTTGCATCGTGTATGGCATCCTGACCCAAATATGGATTGTGATGGGGATAGGTATTTTGCTGTGGCTCCTCCGATTCATCATGCAAATCGTGGTCTTCCGAAAGACTTCCATTGCCATGAGCGAACGCAAGTTCTACTCTACCCTGTTGCTATTCGACTGGATGCAACCGCTTTGGAACTTCCGGTTCAAACTTTTGCAACGGGTTACCCGAAAAGAAGAATTCATGAGAAAATAAAACTTTAAACTCCAATACTATGAAAGCATTTCAGAAAACAATCCTGGCATTCGGTTTAACCCTACTGCCTCTCTGCCTAAATGCCCAACAACGCTGGACATTAGAAGACGATGGCCCCATCAGTTGGCATCCCCAAAAGGCGGAAGTTCATCAAGACCATATCGAGATGAGTGGGAAACACGTTTCCGTAGTCCTTCGTTATGGCGTGGAAAACGGAAAATTCACGCTCAACAAGAGTCTGGTTTGGCCTATGCTCCGTGTTATCCCCAACGACACTTACGGAAGTTTGATGCGCCGATATGGATGGGATGTGCTCGATATGGTAGCTGTCAACGGACGTTCATTTGGTTCCGAACAAGTGGAAAGCATTCACCTGAAAGGCATACTGAAAGTGGTAAGCAATTTCAACGAAGGAAGACGCGGACAATGGAAAGTGATACGTGAATATTTCCCTTCGACCGAACGGCCCGCCTTGATGGAAAGTTATCAAATCGTCAATACGGGTAAGAACGCTCTGACCATCGAACTCCCCCAACTGAACCAGAAGAGCCTTACCGACCCCAAGCAAGGTGTAACGGGGTCTTACCGTATCGAGACCCTCATCGACAAATCGGGTTATTTTAAAGTGCAACCCGGTGATACTCTACAATTTGGCACCGTAATCTGCGCTTATAAAGAAGGCGACCAAACACCCACATTCGATGTTCTGAAAGAAAAGGCACAACGCGAAGCCTTGGTAGATGAACTGATGAACAATCTCGCCTTGGAATCACCCGACCCTGTCATCAACCGTATGTTTGCCTTCTCCAAAATCCGTGGATGCGAAAGCATTTATGAAACTCAAGGCGGCCCGATGCATGGCCCGGGAGGCGAAACCTATTACGCAGCCCTTTGGGCAAACGACCAAGCAGAATACATCAACCCCCTCTTCCCTTATGTGGGCTATGAATATGGCAATGCCTCGGCACTCAACTCCTACCTGCATTTCGCACGTTTCATGAACGATGAATGGAAGCCCATCCCAAGCTCCATCATCGCCGAGGGACTCGACATCTGGAATGGTGCCGGCGACCGTGGCGATGCTGCAATGATTGCATACGGAGCAGCACGCTATGCCTTGACCCGAGGAAGCAAGCAAGAGGCCGAAACCCTTTGGCCACTCATCGAATGGTGCTTGGAATTCTGTCGTCGCAAAATCAATGAGGAAGGCGTGGTCGCTTCAGACAGCGATGAATTGGAAGGCCGTTTCCCGTCAGGTGATGCCAACCTCTGCACCTCCTCCCTGTATTATGACGCTTTGCTCTCGGCTTCATATCTTTGTAAGGAATTAGGCAAGAATGGTGCATCATCCTATATGAAACAAGCATCTACCCTCCGCAAGAATATGGAAAGCTATTTCGGTGCCAATGTGGAAGGTTTCGAGACCTATGCTTATTATAAGGGCAACGACATTCTCCGCTCATGGATTTGCATGCCGCTCACCGTAGGCATCGACGAACGTGCCGAAGGCACTATCCAAGCGCTCTTCTCTCCCCGTCTTTGGACAAAGGATGGTTTGCTCACCCAAGCCGGAAGCGAGACATTCTGGGACCGTTCTACTCTCTATGCCCTCCGTGGGGTGTATGCCGTGGGTGCCACCGAAAAAGCTACCGAGTTCATGAAGAAATACTCGGCCACCCGTTTGTTGGGCGACCACGTGCCGTATGCCATCGAGGCTTGGCCGGAAGGCAACCAGCGCCATCTCTCGGCTGAAAGTGGACTCTATGCGCGCATCATCACCGAAGGTATGTTCGGCATCCGCCCGACAGGATTCAAGAGCTTCACACTCACTCCCCGACTTCCGCAGGAATGGAATTTCATGAACTTAAGACGCATCTATGCCTTCGACACTTGCTTCGACATCGAGGTGAACAGACTCGCCGGCGGCAAGCTGGAAGTGATTTTGACTCACGGAGCCAAGAGCAAGAAATACACCATCAAGGATGGACAAACACTGAAAATCCGTTTGTAACCAACCCTAAAGACAAGACAAGGGCAGGCCTGTTGGTCTGCCTTTTTTAATGAACCGAAACTTCCATAAACAAAAGAGATGTTTTATGTGTTAAACTTTTACAAGTATTACACAACCCAAACACTTATCAATATATGGAAGAAATTCTTGCCCATAGAAACAGGGACACCTTTCTTCTCCATTGAGCGAGGAAGAGGATTGCGGATTACCTCATTTTAGAGGGAAAAGAGGCTATCGCCTCTTTTTTCTTATTATCTTTGCAATATGAACACCGCACACCTCATACATAGCCACCAGACATTGGTCTTCGAAGATTTCCTCTCGTATCTGGAAATCCCTTCGCTCGTGCTCGATTTCGTGAGCGAGATGCCGGACAGCCTCCATTGGTATTTCCACCGGGAAGGAGTGTCCACTACCCTCTTCGCCATTAATTTTAATTTACAAGGCACTTACGAAGTGAGCATCGACAATATGGCCGCATACGATGACTTGAAGTTCTTCCCCTACTTAGTGGATTCGTTGGCGAAGTTCCTTCAAGGAGAGCTGGATTTCGACAACATCTACGAAGAGCTGGACGAAGACTGGATAGAGGAAACCATTGCCGAGGAGGTGGCTTATCTGAAAGCGACACTCACCGTCCTCCCGAAATATTTCTTGGCGCAACCCTTGGACGAACTTGCTTACGTTTCGCTCGAAACGCTTCGGCCTTTCGGAGTAAACCTGCACTCGTCCACCCCTCGCATCTATGGCTATGTGCAATACCTGATGCGACACCACGCCTTGCCTTGCTTGAAGGATTGGGATGAGATGGAGGTGCCGGATGTGGACGAAGAAATCGAAGTGGACATTCCCCAGCACGTGGCCATCGGACGGGTGAAGTCGTGGCAACTGGACGGATCGGAAACGTACGAGACGTATTCGCAAGAAGATGTGGAACATCTGCTCGCCCTCGCTTCGGAATATAAGGAAGGAAAGCCGCTTCATGGGGTGGTCCTGAACGACATCGGCACGCTTCACCAAGAAGGTATCGGCATACCCGTGAATGGCGAAGAAGCCATTTATTGGTTTAAAGAAGCTTACAAGCAAGGCGACAGGCTCTATGCACCGACCAACCTTGGCGACCTTTATCGCAAGGGATGCGGTGAGGTCAAGCCTTGTTTGAAGAAAGCATTCGAAGCGTATCAACTCTCCGTTGACCCGTATGCGCACTATCGCCTCGGACAAGCCTATGAGGAAGGCTGGACGGGCGAAGTCTGTATGGAGAAAGCAATGAAATGGTACAAGCAAGCGGCGGAGGAAGGACACCACTTGGCCATCAAACGAATAAAAAATCTATAAAAAACATACCCTTATGAAAAAATTATTCCTTACTTTTCTGTTTGGCCTGATCGCCATCAGCATATCGGCACAAACTAAACATTTCCCGACCATGTTCGCCCACCGCGGATGTTGGACAATGAACGAAGAAAAAGAGTTTGTGATACCCGAAAACAGTGTAGCTGCCGTAGCTATGGCCAAGAAGATGGGCTACACGGGCATCGAGTGTGACGTGCATTACACGAAGGACAAGGTGATGGTGATTCTTCACGACAATACGCTCAACCGCACCACTCGCCTGGCCAAGGACTACTCTCCTTTGAAAGAACCCGTCAAGTTGTCCGATGTGACCTTCGAGGAACTGCGCAACAACTATGTGCTGGCCTCCACGAACCCCGAGCTTCGTACTCCCGTCCCCACCTTGAAAGAGTTGTTGGACGAATGTAAGAAGCAGGGTATCGTCCCCATGCTTCATAGCGCCTTGGAAGAATCCTTCCGAATGGCCCAAGAAATGTTCGGCGACGGATGGGTCTGCTTCACAAGCGACCAGAAGCAAATCCAGAAAGCACGTGAGTTTTCGAACTGCATCGCCCTGCTCGCCATCAACGACGGAACTCCCGAAGCAAACATCGAACGTCTGAAAACCATTGGCGGACATTGTGGCATATCGACCATGAACTACAAACTGCTGACCTCAGAGTTCTGCCAGGCCATGACATCGCAAGGCTACATCGTGCAGGCTTCCATCTTTCCGGCGCCTCACGAAGCTACGGGACAACGGAACGGCATCACCTATCAGCTTACGGACTTCTCGTTCATGCCTACCTCCCAGCAGAAGCCCATCCAAACCATTAACCTGAAGAAGAAGGAAACGCTTCCTGATGAAACCATCGGAATGGGTGGATTCCTGATCGAGCTGAAAGTGAAAGGAAAGGCACAGCTGACCATCGACGGGAAAACAACTTACCCCATCGAATCGGACGGAAAGGAAACACTATACATCGGACATCGTTTCTTCGACCGTTCCCTGCCCTCCATCACTATTCAAGGCGAGGACATGAAACTCAAGAAAATGAAAGTGAAAGTTTACGATCTCACCCATTCCCCCTCAAACGACTGAGGGTGGATTGGGTAATCCCTAAATACGAGGCTATGAAACCAAGATTCACCCGTTTGCACACCTCGGGGAATTGTTGCTTGAAAGCCTCGTAACGCTCCTTGGCGGGAAGTGTGAGGCGCTCCTTGTGGCTCTGATGCAAACGCCGGTATTCGTTCTGA
>JAFQBF010000100.1 GCA_017416735.1 Bacteroidaceae bacterium
ACGGATGAGTTCCACCTGGTCGGCCACGAAGTTCTTCATGTTCCAGTTGGCTTCGGCCTTGCATGTATCGAAAACGAATGACTTCACGGCTTCCTTGATGGCTTCTTCATCGTTGGCAAACTCGGCAAGCTTCACTTCGCAGAGTGCCTTGTCATGACCGGCAGCCATCATCGGGAATCCGGCTTCGTAGATTTCAGGAAGGACGTCGATGGCTACACCGTCAATCACATTGTTAGGACCACCGTTGATGATGATACCTTTCACGTTCGGCAAAGCCTTCAACTCGGCTGCAGTGATGTCATGCGGATAGATTTCGCTGTAAACACCCAACGCACGGATGGCTCTGGCAACCACGGTATTTTCATGGCTACCTAGATCCAGAATAACAATCATGTCTTGTTTCATAATCGGATCACAATCAATGCTTGAAGTGACGCATACCGGTACACAACATGGTTATGCCATATTCATTGGCCTTCTTGATAGAGTCTTCATCGCGCACGCTGCCACCCGGCTGTACGATAGCCGTTACACCATATTGAGAAGCCAAAGTAACTGTATCATCAAACGGGAAGAAACCATCTGAAGCCAATACCAAGCCTTCTGTATATCCAGCAGCCGCAGCTTGCTTCAATGCAATTTCAGCAGAACCGACACGGTTCATCTGTCCGGCACCTACACCCAAAGTCTTTCCATCCTTCACTACCACGATAGCATTGGACTTGACATGCTTCACGATTCTCCAACCAAAGTTAAGGTCCACTACCTGTTCAGCTGTCGGCTTAGTTTCGGTAACACACATTTCAGCAGTCACTTCAGCAGTAGTCTTGTCCAAATCTTGAACGAGCAAACCACCGTTTACACTTACATACTGGTTTACGACGCGTTCGTCCTTTGTCATATCTACCTGCAAGAGGCGGAGGTTCTTCTTGGTGCAAAGCACTTCCAATGCACCTTCGGAGAATGACGGAGCCATGATGATTTCCAAGAAAATAGGCTTCATCAATTCGGCAGCTTCACGGGTCACTTCACGGTTTACCGCTACGATACCACCAAAAATACTTACCTTATCGGCTTCATAAGCCTTGGTCCATGCATCCACTACATCAGTTCCAATGGCTGCACCGCAAGGATTCATGTGCTTCAAACCCACACAGAACGGTTCGTCAAACTCTCTTACGATACAAAGGGCTGCATTGGCATCCTGAATGTTGTTGTACGAGAGTTCCTTGCCGTTCAACTGCTTGGCATTGGCCAATGAGTATGAACCGAACTCTGCCGCGCCATAGAACTTAGCCTGCTGATGAGGATTTTCACCATAACGCAATCCTTGTACCAAATCGAATTCCAAGAAAAGCTTTTCGTTCAATCCTGCCGCCTTACGCATATAGGTGGCAATCATCGAATCATATTCAGCCGTATGGGTATATGCCTTGGCAGAGAGTTGCAAACGTGTTCCCACGGTTGTATTGCCTCCTTCCTTGATTTCCTGAATGATAGTTGCATAATCGGCCGGATCGCAAACCACAGTCACATCCTTGTAGTTCTTGGCAGCCGAACGGAGCATAGAAGGACCGCCGATGTCGATGTTTTCAATAGCATCTTCCATAGTTACATCCGGCTTGGCAATAGTCTGACGGAACGGATAAAGGTTAACACAAACCATATCGATAAATTCGATTCCGTTGTCCTTCAATGCCTGGAGATGGCTTTCGTCATCCCGACGTGCCAGCAACCCGCCATGTACCTTGGGATGCAGTGTCTTTACACGTCCGTCACAAATTTCAGGAAACCCTGTCACATCACTGATATTGATAACTTCCACGCCACTGTCACGCAAAAGCTTCATTGTACCGCCTGTGGCGATAATTTCCCAGCCCAAAGAACGGAGTTGTTGTGCAAAATCCACAACCCCAGTCTTGTCGCTGACGCTAATAAGTGCTCTCATATCTCTAAATCTTTAATTATTGCTTTCAATAATATGGGTACAAAGATAATCTTTTCTATCTTAAGTTTGGCAAAGATTATAAAGAAAATCCATGGGAACAGAGGGACAACAGAGAAAACCGCAAACCATTTCCGAATTTCCGAAAAAAAGCATTATTTTTACATCCATAATCATTTCATATAAATCATGAGAATCATCATACTAGGAGCCAACGGCTTCACGGGAAGACGCATCCTGAAGCGCCTTTCTCCCAATCATCAGGTAATGGCTTGTTCCCTACGTCCGGACATCCTGCCAGAAGAGGGTTATCAATTCAAGACACTCGACATCCTCGACCATAACGTCACGGATGCACTACTGAACGACTTCCGCCCCGAAGTCATCATTAACGCTGCCGCCCTATCGGTCGTGGACTATTGCGAACAACACCAAGAAGAGGCATACGCCATGAACGTTTCGGCCGTGAAACATCTGGCGGAGTACTGTCATGCGCATGCATGCCGGCTCATCCATCTGTCTACCGACTTTGTGTTCGACGGAACACAGACAAGACCATATACGGAAACAGACACACCGAACCCCGTGAACTATTATGGAAAGACCAAGCGATGGGGAGAGGAAGCCATAGAACAGACATGCAATGACTATGCCATCGTGCGGGTAGAGGTGGTATACGGAAAACCACTGAACGGTCAGCATGGAAACATTGTCCACTTGGTGAAGAACCGTCTGGAGAACGGGCAGGGTATCCGCGTGGTGTCCGACCAGTTCCGCTCCCCTACTTGGGTGGAAGACATTGCCCGAGCCATTGAGCTGTTGTTGCCAAGCCGGCATCAAGGCATCTACCACATCTGCGGAAACGAAACCCTAAGCGTAGCGGACATAGCCTATCGGGTAGCAAAGTTCTATGCACTGGATGCTTCATTGATACAACCCGTCACGACGGAAGAGATGAATGAGGCGACTCCACGCCCGCTTTATAGCCCGATGAGTACGGAGAAGGCTTTGCGGGAGCTTGGATATCAGGCTTCGGGAATGGAAGAAGGACTGAAGGAATGGATATAAAAAAGGTGGATGTGCATTTCGGCACATCCACCTTTTTTATATCACTTATCTGAATTATTCTGCTTCAGCATAGTCTGTCACCGTCTTGCGGTTAGCCAAGATACGGTCGTATTCTTCGCGAGAGCCAACGATAATCTTTTCAAATTCACGCTGTCCGGTACCGGCAGGAATCAAGTGACCACAAATCACGTTTTCCTTCATACCTTCCAAGCGGTCCACCTTACCATTGATAGCAGCTTCGTTCAATACCTTAGTAGTTTCCTGGAACGATGCAGCCGACATAAAGCTGGATGTACCCAAAGCGGCACGAGTGATACCTTGCAGAATCTGGGTAGAGGTTGCAGGGATAGCATCACGTACTTCTACCGGCTTCAAGTCACGACGCTTCAGCATACTGTTTTCGTCGCGGAGCTTACGGGCTGTCACAATCTGACCCGGCTGCAAGTTCTGAGAGTCGCCAGCATCGACAACCACCTTCTTGCCCCAGATACGATCGTTTTCTTCCATGAACTCTTGCTTATCGACAACCTGTTGTTCCAAGAAGCGGGTATCGCCCGGTTCAACGATTTCGACCTTGCGCATCATCTGACGTACGATGATTTCAAAGTGCTTGTCGTTAATCTTCACACCCTGCAAACGATATACGTCCTGAACTTCGTTCACAATATATTCCTGTACAGCAGTAGGACCCTTGATTGCCAAGATATCGGCCGGAGTGATGGCACCGTCGGACAACGGAGTACCAGCACGAACGTAGTCGTTTTCCTGTACAAGAATCTGCTTGGACAAGTTCACCAAGTACTTCTTCACTTCACCGCTCTTCGATGTTACCACGATTTCACGATTACCGCGCTTGATCTTACCCATCGTGATTTCTCCGTCAATTTCCGATACCACAGCCGGATTGGACGGGTTACGGGCTTCAAACAATTCGGTTACACGCGGAAGACCACCGGTGATATCGCCTGCCTTACCTACGGCACGTGGAATCTTCACGAGAATGTCACCTGCTTTTACGGTCTGACCGTTTTCAACGACAACGTGTCCACCTACCGGGAAGTTATAAGTACGGATCAAGTTGCCTTCTTCGGTTGTAATATGAGCCGATGGGACCTTGGTTCTATCCTTCGATTCGATGATGATGATTTCACGCAAACCGGTAGCGTCATCGACATCTGCCTTGTAAGTCACGTTTTCAACCATTGCTTCGAATTCAATCTTACCCGCAGCTTCGGTAACGATAACAGCGTTGAACGGGTCCCACTTAGCAATGAGCTTACCCTTTTCCACCACTTCACCATCAGCTGCATAGAGCTTGGAACCGTAAGGAACGTTGTGAGTAGAAAGTACAATGCCTGTATTTACATCCACAAAACGCAATTCAGCCAAACGACCTACTACAATCTTCACTGCTTCGCCCATTTCGTCGATAGAATCAACGGTGCGGAGTTCTTCGAATTCCAGACGGGCATTGTTCTTGGCAACGATGCTTGCATTGGCAGCGATGTTACCTGCAGTACCCCCTGCGTGGAAGGTACGAAGTGTCAACTGAGTACCCGGTTCACCGATAGATTGAGCAGCGATGACACCGACTGCTTCACCCTTCTGAACCATACGACTGGTAGCCAAGTTACGGCCATAACACTTCGCACAAACACCCTTCTTCGATTCACAAGTCAATACCGAGCGGATTTCTACGCTTTCGATTGGTGAATCTTCGATTTCCTGTGCGATAGCTTCGGTAATTTCTTCGCCACCGGCTACAATCAACTTACCTGTTGTCGGGTGGATGATATCGTGTACAGACACACGGCCAAGAATACGTTCGTACAAGGTTGCAATAACGTCATCGTTGTTTTTCAACGCTGTACAAACCAAACCACGCAATGTGCCACAGTCTTCTTCATTGATAATCACGTCATGCGATACGTCTACAAGACGACGAGTCAAGTAACCGGCATCGGCAGTCTTCAAAGCGGTATCCGCCAAACCCTTACGGGCACCGTGAGTAGAGATAAAGTACTCAAGCACGGACAAACCTTCCTTAAAGTTCGAAAGAATCGGGTTTTCGATAATCTGCGCACCTTCAGCACCTGCCTTCTGAGGCTTCGCCATCAAACCACGCATACCGGACAACTGACGAATCTGTTCCTTAGAACCACGGGCACCGGAATCAAGCATCATAAATACAGAGTTGAAACCTTGGTCGTCGTTCTTGATGGTCTTATAAAGGATGTCGGACAAATCGCTGTTGACGTGTGTCCAAGTATCGATAACCTGGTTGTAACGTTCGTTGTCGGTGATGAAACCCATATTATAGTTCATCATAATCTGTTCGATTTCTTCGTTACCACGCTTCACGAGTTCTTCCTTTTCCTTCGGGATGATGATATCGCCCAAGTTGAACGACAAACCACCCTTGAACGCCATCTGATAACCCAAGTTCTTGATACCATCCAAGAATTCACAAGCACGGGCTACACCGACAGCCTTGATAACATCGCTGATGATGTCACGCAAAGATTTCTTGGAGATAACAGTATTCAAGTAACCTACTTCAGCAGGAACGATTTCATTCACAATAACACGACCTACAGATGTTTCCTTGATCATCTTATCGACGACGTTACCATTTTCATCCAAGTCTTTCGCTACTACATTAATAATAGCGTGAATATCTACCTTACCTTCATTGTAAGCAATCAACGCTTCTTCCGGTCCGTAGAATGTCAAGCCTTCACCCTTGGCACCCTTACGGAGCTTGGTGATGTAGTACAAACCAAGAACCATATCCTGTGCAGGCACAGTAATAGGCGCACCATTGGCCGGGTTCAAAATATTGTGAGCCTGGAGCATCAACATCTGAGCTTCCAAGATAGCTTCATTACTCAAAGGCAAGTGAACCGCCATCTGGTCACCGTCGAAGTCGGCGTTGAACGCTGTACATGCCAACGGGTGCAACTGAATAGCCTTACCTTCAATCATGTGCGGCTGGAATGCCTGAATACCCAAACGGTGCAATGTCGGAGCACGGTTCAACAATACCGGATGACCCTTCATTACGTGTTCGAGGATATCGAATACGATAGCTTCCTTGCGATCGACAATCTTCTTAGCGCTCTTAACTGTCTTCACAATACCGCGTTCAATCAACTTACGGATAATGAACGGCTTGTAAAGTTCGGCAGCCATAAGCTTAGGAATACCACATTCGCCCATCTTCAATTCAGGACCTACAACGATAACCGAACGTGCAGAGTAGTCCACACGCTTACCCAACAGGTTCTGACGGAAACGACCTTGCTTACCCTTCAAACTGTCTGACAATGACTTCAAAGGACGGTTGGCATCGGTCTTCACGGCACTTGACTTACGAGAGTTGTCAAACAACGAGTCAACGGCTTCCTGCAACATACGCTTTTCGTTACGCAAGATTACTTCAGGAGCCTTGATTTCAATCAATCTCTTCAAGCGGTTGTTACGGATAATCACACGACGGTACAAATCGTTCAAGTCGGAAGTCGCGAAACGACCACCATCCAATGGTACCAACGGGCGCAATTCCGGCGGTGTTACCGGGATGATACGCATAATCATCCATTCAGGCTTATTGCGTCCGCGTGATGCACGGAACGATTCAACAACCTGAAGGCGCTTCAAAGCTTCATTCTTACGTTGTTGTGAAGAATCGTTGTTTGCTTTGTGACGCAATTCATAAGACAATGAATCCAAGTCTAATGTCGCCAACAAGTCATAGATAGCTTCAGCACCCATCTTGGCGATGAACTTGTTCGGATCTGTATCTTCCAAATATTGATTGTCTTTTGGAAGCTTGTCCATCAAGTCCAGATATTCTTCTTCAGCCAACAGGTCATACTTGCTTACGCCTTCTTCGGCAGCAGCACCCGGCTGGATAACCACATAACGTTCATAGTAAATGATGGCATCGAGCTTCTTTGTCGGCAAACCCAACAAATAACCTATCTTATTCGGCAATGAACGGAAATACCAGATGTGTGCGACAGGAACCACCAACTGAATGTGGCCTGTGCGTTCGCGACGCACCTTCTTTTCTGTCACTTCCACACCACAACGGTCGCAGACAATGCCTTTATAACGAATACGCTTGTACTTACCGCAATGGCACTCATAGTCCTTAACCGGTCCGAAGATACGTTCGCAGAACAAGCCGTCACGTTCAGGCTTGTAGGTACGGTAGTTGATTGTTTCAGGCTTCAACACCTCACCGAACGAACTTTCCAGGATTTCTTCCGGAGAAGCCAATCCGATGGAAATCTTCGAGAAATTACTCTTTATCTTTGATTCTTTTCTAAAAGCCATACTTTTCTATTTATATTGTAAAGAGTTAATATTATTCAAGGGTTACACTCAAGCCCAATCCTCTCAATTCGTGCAACAACACATTCAAGGATTCCGGAATACCCGGTGTAGGCATTGACTCGCCTTTCACAATAGCTTCGTAAGCCTTGGAACGTCCTACGACATCATCAGACTTGATTGTCAGGATTTCCTGGAGGATGTGTGCAGCACCAAATGCTTCAAGTGCCCAAACTTCCATTTCCCCGAAACGCTGACCACCGAACTGTGCCTTACCACCCAACGGTTGCTGAGTAATCAATGAATACGGACCGATGGAACGTGCGTGCATCTTGTCCTCAACCATATGACCGAGCTTCAACATATAGGTCACACCCACAGTTGCCGGTTGGTCGAATTGTTCACCAGTACCACCATCATACAGATAAGTCTTACAGTAACGTGGCAAACCAGCCTTGTCTGTCCATTCGTCCAAATCGTCCAAAGAAGCACCGTCAAAGATCGGGGTAGCAAACTTAACACCCAATTCCTTACCGGCACGTCCAAGAACCGCTTCGAAAATCTGACCGATGTTC
>JAFQBF010000101.1 GCA_017416735.1 Bacteroidaceae bacterium
TAAGGCTGGTATCGCTTTGACTGATACATTTGTTAAGGTGGTTTCTTGGTATGACAACGAAATCGGTTACTCTAACAAGGTATTGGATTTGATCGCTCACATGAAGAAGGTTAACGGTTAATACGTAACGATTCTATAAGCAAAAGCCGTCCGATACACATCGGACGGCTTTTTTTTGACAATTATTAGTTGAATATTACACAAAATCATTATCTTTGTGCAATTTATGAAAGTTGGATGATGAAATACGATTTGATAACCATATTGGGACCTACCGCATCGGGGAAAACTCCGTTGGCGGCTGCATTGGCGGACAAGTTAGGCACTGAAATCATCAGTGGAGACAGCCGTCAGGTGTATCGTCGTATGGATTTGGGAACGGGCAAGGATTTGGTGGATTATGTGGTGGACGGTCGCCCCGTGCCTTATCATCTGATTGACATCGTGGAACCCGGGTATAAATACAATGTATTCGAGTATCAACGGGATTTCTTGAAGGCTTACGGAGAAATTGTGGCCAAGGGAAAATTGCCGGTTCTTTGTGGAGGGACGGGGATGTACATTGAATCGGTATTGAAAGGCTATCGTCTTTTACCCGTACCGGAAAATCCGGAACTCCGGGCTTCGCTCGAAGGAAAAACGCTCGAAGAACTTACTGATATATTAAGAAGGTATAAGAAACTCCATAACTCGACGGACGTGGATACCGCCAAGCGTGCCATCCGTGCCATCGAGATAGAGGAATACTATAAGCAACAACCGCCCGAGTACAGGGAATTTCCTTCGCTGAAGAGTCTCATCGTCGGTGTGGACATTGACAGGGAACTGCGACGGGAGAAAATCACCCGACGCCTCAAGCAACGTTTGGAAGAAGGTATGGTGGATGAGGTGAGGGGATTGTTGACAGAAGGCGTTTCCGCTGAAAATTTGATATATTATGGTTTGGAATATAAATTCCTGACTCAATATGTCATCGGGGAATTGACATTCGAAGAAATGTTCCAGCAGTTGGAAACAGCCATTCATCAGTTTGCCAAACGGCAGATGACATGGTTCCGCGGTATGGAGCGACGTGGGTTTACCATCCATTGGCTGGATGCCACTTTATCTATGGAAGAGAAATTGGAACAAATTATCAACTGGATAAACACAAATAACTAAAGCGATGGCAGTAGAAACAAACAGATGGGGAATTATTTATAATCCCAAAGCAGGAAGTCGCAAGACTCAGAAGAAATGGAATGAGATTCGCGAGTATATGGAAAGCCGTGGTGTATTGTTCGACTATCTTCAGTCGGAAGGGTATGGATCGGTGGAGAGACTGGCGCGTATGTTGGCCAACAATGGTTATCGTACGATTGTGATAGTAGGCGGCGACGGCGCAATCAATGATGCTGTGAATGGTATTATGACTTCGTCAGCCGAAAACAAGGGAGATATAGCATTGGGAATCATCCCGAATGGTATAGGAAATGATTTTGCTTCTTATTGGGAGCTGGATGAAGACGATTACAAGAAGTCTGTGGATTGGATTATCAATCGTCGTTTGCGAAAGATTGATGTGGGACGTGTAGGGTATACAGATGGCGATGTATGTGGCACCCGCTATTTCATCAATGCGATGTATATTGGCTTGGGGGCAAGATTTGTATGGATTTCTAACGGTACCCGACGTTTTTGGGGAATGCAATGGTTGTCCTTCTTGTCATCCATGTTCCTACTGCTGTTTGAACGTAAACTTCATCGGATGCACTTGAAGGTTAACGGTGAGCATATTCGCGACAAGATTATGACGGTGTGCATAGGAAGCGCCCGTGGTTATGGATTGACTCCCAGTGCCGTGCCTTACAATGGCTGGCTGGACGTGTCGGTGGTATATCGACCGGAATTATTGCAGTTGTTCAAGGGCCTATGGTTGTTGGTTAACGGTCGGTTGTTGAATCTTAAGAAAGTGGTAAAGCCTTATCGTACAAAGAAGGTAAAGATACTTCGTGCTCAGAATGCGGCTATTAGTCTTGACGGACGTCAGATGTACAAAGAATGTCCGTTGGATGTGCGAATCATGCCTGAAGCTATGACTTTGATTATACCTGAATAAAAATAAGAGGTGCAATCAACATTGCACCTCTTATTTTATCCTATTTTGCTGATTTTTCTCAGTTTGTCTTCTTCTATGATTTTAATTTTACGTCCATCGACGGTTATCAGTTTTTCTGTTGAGAATAATGATAATGTGCGGATGGCGTTAGAAGTGGTCATGTTCGATAAGTTGGCCAAGTCTTCACGAGAAAGATAGATGCTTAGGGTGCATTCGTCTTCTTCAACGCCATAAGTGTCCTTCAAAAATATCAAGGACTCGGCCAGACGTCCACGGATGTGTTTTTGGGTTAAGTTTACAGTTCTTTCATCAGCAATACCCAAATCTATGGAAAGTTGTCGGATGAAGAACATGGCTAAATCCGTGTTCTGTCTGATTAATTCCATAATGGCAGGCATAGGAATAAGGCAAATGGTACATGGTTCAAATGCAGATGCGGCTGTAACGAAATTTTCTTCTGCAAAGTATGCGCGGTATGCAAAATATTCCTTATCCTTGATGACGCGGATAATTTGGCTTCTGCCACCTACACCTTCTTTGTATATTTTTACTTTTCCGCTGAGCAGGCACATCAAATGCATAGGTGTTTCGCCTTCGCAATAGATGGTTTCGTTTTTCTTGAACTTCTGTACGGTGAAGTTCTTAGCCAAGAACTCCCTTTGCTCGGGAGTCAATGGCATCCATAGGTCCGGGATGCTCTCGGATATTTCTTTTTCAGTCAATTCCTTTTTTGCCATTTTGATTTGATCTATGCTATAAAACTGTGTTATACAGCACAAAGGTAGGAAGAAAAAAGCAAAAAAGAAATATTTGCCTGAAAAAATAAAAGAAAAAAGGGAGAAATTCTCCCTTTTTGTTATTTGGTAAATAATAATTCACGATATTTCGGAAGTGGCCAAATTTCGTCGTCAATTTCCAGCTCCAAATGGTCAATGTGTTCTCGTATCTTCTCCATATAAGGACTGACGCATTCTTCATAGCTGTAAGCCTTCTTTATCTGGCTATCCAAACGATTGGCAATGTGACGAGCTTCTGTCATTTCGTGGACAAGGCGCTTGATTTCAAGGGTGTGTAGTTGAATTTCCTTGACAAGTTCGCGGCGGTCTGCTCCTAACATTTCATATTCTTCGGGTGAGAATGTTTCACGTAATCCGCGAAGGTTTTCAAGTAGTCGGTTTTGATAGAAGACGGCTGTTGGTACAATGTGGTTGATGGCCAAATCGCCCAAGATACGGCTTTCAATTTGTACTTTCTTGGTGAACTTTTCCAACTCGACTTCAATGCGGCAATTCAATTCGTTTTCGTTGAAGATATTTTCGCCAATGAGTACGTTGCGTGATTGCGGGTCGTTGAATCGCATGATGGCATCGGGTACGTGACTTACGTTTGTGAGCCCGCGCTTCATGGCTTCTTCCTTCCATTCGTCAGAATAGCCGTCGCCTTCGAAGCGGATGTTCCGTGAAGCGATGATGGTTTCTTTCAAAACCTTGTACAAGGCTTCTTCTTGTTCCATGCCTTCGGATACCAAATGGTTGATTTGTGCCTTGAAATCATTGAGCTGATGGGCCATGGCGGCATTGATGACAATCATCGAAGCGGCACAGTTGGCTGATGAACCTGCTGCGCGGAATTCAAAACGATTACCTGTGAAAGCGAAAGGTGAAGTCCGGTTTCGGTCTGTATTATCCAGTAAAATAGCTGGAATTCTACTGATGCCCAATTGTAAGGCTTTTTTCTTTTCTTCGGTTAGTTTGGCGTCGCCCAAATTTTCTGCCACTTCATCAAGCATATGCGAGAGGTGTCCTCCTAAAAAGATGGAGAGGATGGCAGGAGGAGCTTCGGCTGCACCTAAGCGGTGGCTGTTTCCGGCACTTACGATGGAAGCACGGAGAAGGTCTTGGTTCTTATATACCATCATCAGTACGTTTACCACGAAAGTGAGGAAAAGCATATTGCCTTCGGCCGTCTTGGTAGGCGAGAAAAGGTTGATGCCCGTGTCGGTACAGAGTGACCAGTTGTTGTGCTTGCCACTTCCGTTCACGCCCTTGAATGGCTTTTCGTGAAGAAGTACGGTGAAGTTATGCTTGGTGGCGATGCGTTTCATCAAGTCCATCACCAGCTGGTTGTGGTCGTTGGCCAAGTTCACGTCCTCGAAGATTGGCGCCAACTCGAATTGGTTGGGGGCAGCTTCGTTGTGACGGGTTTTTACGGGGATTCCTAACTTGTGACATTCCACTTCCAGCTCCTTCATGAAATTGGTAACGCGTGAAGGGATAGAACCGAAGTAATGGTCGTCCAATTGCTGGTCTTTCGGTGATGAGTGTCCCATCAAGGTTCGTCCGGTGATGCAGAGGTCTGGACGTGCATTGTAAAGTGCTGTATCTACCAGGAAGTATTCTTGTTCCCAGCCAAGGTTGGCATAAACACGCTTTACATCGGGCATGAACATGCGGCATACTTCGGTTGCGGCTTTATCGACGGCAGCCAATGCTTTCAGCAAGGGTGTCTTGTAGTCGAGGGCTTCGCCGGTGTACGAGATAAAAATGGTGGGGATACACAAAGTCTTGTCCACGATGAAGGCGGGTGACGATACATCCCATGCCGTATAGCCACGGGCTTCGAAGGTGTTGCGGATGCCTCCGTTCGGGAAACTTGATGCGTCCGGTTCCTGTTGGATAAGCAGCTTCCCGGAGAAGCGTTCGATGACATCGCCGTCTTCGTCGAATTCGATGAATCCGTCGTGCTTTTCGGCAGTTCCTTCTGTCAATGGTTGGAACCAGTGTGTATAGTGGGTTACATTGAATGTCTTTGCCCAGCTTTTCATGCCGTTGGCAATCATGTCGGCCATTTCGCGGTTTAAGGGAATGCCTTCTTCGATGGCATTGATGACCGCCTTGTATGCTTCGCGTGGCAAGAATTCCTGCATTTTCTTGCGGTCGAACACATGGGCACCGTAATAATCGGATAATTTTTCAGATGGATAATCTACGGGAACCGGACGTCTGTTGGCCAGTTCCTGAAGTGCAAAAAATCTCATTTTTGACATATAGCCTTTCTATTATTTGTTGTCGGGTGCAAAAATACAGCTTTTTTTGTTTATATTTGCCCATTGTTGTACAAAAATAAGGAAAGGAATGCTTGGATGTATCAGAAAAATAGGGGCTATTTGCCTGATGGCCTTCATTTTCCCCTTTGTCGTGATGGCGGAGGAGGAGATGGGGCGTATTTCTGAAAAGCCTGCGGTGCCCGATTCTATCTTGAACAACATCTTCCAGTTTTCACCTTTCTATTCGAAGATTGTCGATGAATACAAGGCCGACCTATATATAAAAGGTAGGGTGAAGGTGCATAAGGCCAATCGGCTGGTGAAATATATCCCTTCGATGTTCCGCTTGGAGAAGGGGGTGGACGATTACATCATCGAGTCGGTGAGTGATATGCATTATCGGGCTCCGGACATTTATAATAGAAAGGTGAAGGCAATGTTGTCCACATTCCCGCGAAATAGGGGGCAGTTGACCGACTTGACTGATTTTTTGAATATGAACATTTATTCATCTTCCATGATGTCGGACAAGCTTCTTTCGCCCCTCGACAAGGAGTGCTCTAAATATTACACATATCTCTTGGATAGCGTCGTGGTGAAGGATGATGCGCGTAAATATAAAATCCGCATTGTGCCCAAGTTTCAAGGCACGCAATTGGTGAATGGATACGTTTGGGTAAGCGATCAGGTTTGGAGTATCCGCGAGGTATGTTTCGAAGGTAAGTTCGATATGATCAAGTTCAAGCTGTACAATGTCATGGGTGAGGAGGGAGATGAGGAATTCTTGCCTGTCCGTCTCAATCTTGACATTGACTTCCGTTTTATGGGCAACCATTTGGAGATGAATGCCGATGCTTTCGTGAAATATAATCAGGTAATTTTCAACCCGGGAGGCGGGCGTAGCAAGTCGCAAAAGAAACATAGTCATGACCTTACGGAATTCTATAAACTGAGTTTCGACTCGACGAAAGTGCTAACCGACCGAGATGCTTTCAACAAACTCCGTCCTATCCCCTTGAAAGCGGATGAGTATGCGCTGTATCAATATATGTTTACCCGAAAGAATTATTCAGGGTGGCTGGTTGAAGACTCTTCCAGGCAGGAAGAGAAGAAAGGCTCGGTATTTTGGGGACAGTTGGGTGATATGCTCATCAGTAGCTATAGCGTGAATCTGGCAGGCATTGGAAGTGTGAAATGTTCACCTCTCATCAATCCCGTGATGCTTGATTATAGCCATAGCCGTGGGGTGTCATACCGGCAGAAGTTCAAGTATAACCATCTTTTGGCTGACGAACGCCTGTTGCGGATTACTCCGCAAATTGGTTTCAATTTCAAAGACAAGGAACTCTTCGTGAAGGGAAGTATGGATTTCCTTTATTGGCCCGAAAAAATGGGGACTTTCGAGGTGAATGCCGGAAACGGTAATCGTCTCTACAGCAGTGTGGTGCTCGATAAATTGAAGGCCTTGCCCGATAGTACGTTCAGCTTTGACGATGTGGAACTTGATTATTTCAAGGACATTTACCTCAATCTCTTTCATAGCATCGAGCCGGTCAATGGATTGAAACTGAAAGCAGGGGTGTCGGTGCATTGGCGCCGATTGGCCGACAAGAGTCATATGCGTTTGAAGGAATTCCTTGAGCAAGCAGGGGGAGGACCGTTACATAATCTTGACATCCGTTCGGCATACAACAGCTTTGCTCCCCGCTTGCGGGTAGAGTGGACACCAGGGATGTATTATTATATGAATGGAAGGCGCAAGATGAATGTCGGCTCATCCATGCCCACCTTCATTCTTGATTATGAACGTGGCTTGAAGGGCATTTTTGGAAGCAGGGACGAGCATGAAAGATGGGAATTCGACGTGCAGCAGAAAATCAAGCTTAACCGGATACGAACACTTGGCTACCGCGCAGGCTTCGGATTGTTTACCAAAACGGACAACATTTACTTTGTGGATTTTGCAAACTTCTCCCGAAGCAGCCTTCCCGAAGGATGGAATGACGAGATTGGCGGTACCTTCCAGCTTCTTGACCGCCGTTGGTATAACTCCTCGCGTCAGTATTGGAGAGGAAACGTGAGTTACGAGTCGCCCTTCATCCTCTTGCGTCCCCTCAACCGATGGTTGGGCATGATTCAGCATGAACGCCTTTATGGAGGCATCCTTTTCATGCCCCACCTCAATCCGTATCTCGAAGTGGGTTACGGCATTGGGACACATGTCTTCGATGCGGGTATCTTCGTGAGTGCCATGAATGGCGAGTTCGATACCGTGGGCTTCAAGTTTACTTTTGAGCTGTTCAATGATTAGCCTTCGCGAAATTGGAATTCGCCTTCACGAATTTTGAAAACGTCAGCGCAAATTGATGGAAACGTCAGCTCGTTTTTTACTAAACGTCAGCCTGTTTGTACCCCTCAAATGCACTTTTTTTGAAAAAACGAACTTTTTTATAAAAAAAATTCTCATTTAGTTTTTCATTCAATATAAAATGAGTAATTTTGAGCGGCGCATATAGAAATGTGCCGAAATAGGATTTTTTTTAATAACCTTAATATAACAACTATGAGTTACTTACGATTTGACAAGACTCTCATGACGAATCTTGAAGAAACTCTGCCAAGAGAAATTCTTCGTACGAACCGTTCGGGAGCTTACCATTGTACTACCATTGTTGATTGTAACACGAGAAAATACCACGGTTTGCTCGTAATTCCTATCCCGGAACTTGACGATGAAAACCACGTGCTGCTTTCTTCGCTCGATGCAACAGTGATACAACATGGTGCTGAATTCAACTTGGGTCTTCATAAGTATCAGGGCGACAACTATGCCCCGAGAGGCCACAAGTACATCCGTGAATATGAATGCGAAAAAGTTCCTACTACGTTGTATCGTGTAGGTGGCGTTATCCTGAAGAAGGAAACTCTTTTCGAACACTACGAAAACCGCATTCTCATCCGTTACACGTTGGTGGACGCTCACTCTGCAACTACTTTGCGTTTCCGTCCGTTCCTGGCTTTCCGCAGCGTACGTCAGTACACTCACGAAAACCCGACTGCCAGCCGCGAATATAGTGAAGTGGACAACGGTATCAAGACTTGTATGTATGCCGGTTATCCAGACCTCTACATGCAGTTCAACAAGAAGAACAACTTCGTGTTCCAACCCGACTGGTATCGTGGCATGGAATATCCGAAGGAACAGGAAAGAGGTTACGACTTCAACGAAGACCTCTACGTTCCGGGTTACTTCGAAATGGAAATCAAGAAGGGCGAAAGCATCGTCTTTGCTGCCGGTATCAATGAAGTGAAGACACGCAACCTGAAGAAGACTTTCGAAGACGAAATGGAAGAACGTACTCCGCGTGATACATTCCAACACTGCTTGATCAATGCTGCCCACCAGTTCACCAACCGTTCAGAGGGCGAAGCTTACATCCTCGCAGGTTATCCTTGGTTCAAGTGCCGTGCACGCGACATGTTCATCTCTCTTCCGGGCTTGACATTGGCCATCGACGAAAAGGCGAAGTTCGAAGAAATGATGACTACAGCCAGCAAGGCTATCCGTAACTTCATCAACGACGAACCGAGCAACTTGAAGGTATATGAAATGGAACATCCTGACGTGCTCTTGTGGGCTGTATGGTGTATCCAGCAATATGCCAAGATGGTATCGAAGGAAGAATGTAAGGAAAAGTATGGTGCCTTGGTTGAAGAAATCATGGAATACCTCCGTCGTGAAAATCACCCGAACTTGTTCTTGCACAGCAATGGCTTGCTTTATACAAACGGTCATGACAGAGCGGTGACTTGGATGAACTCTACAGCCAACGGTCGTCCGGTTATCCCACGTACAGGCTATGTAGTAGAAATCAATGCTTTGTGGTACAATGCCCTTTGCTTTGCAGCTGAATTGTTGGGCGAATGCTCATTGACAGAAGGCTTGAAGGAATTGGCTGACAAGGCTGGTATCTCATTCGTGGATACATTCTTGAACGAACATGGCTACTTGCTCGACTATGTAGATGGTCACATGATGGATTGGAGCGTACGTCCGAACGTGATTTTCACTGCTGCGTTCGACTATTCACCATTGAATACCCGTCAGAAGAAGGGTATCGTTGACATCTGCTCGAAGGAACTGTTGACTCCGAAGGGTCTCCGTTCGTTGAGCCCGAAGAGCGGCGGCTACAATCCTAACTATGTAGGTCCTCAACACCAACGCGACTATGCATACCATCAGGGTACAGCATGGCCATGGTTGGCAGGTTTCTACTTCGAAGCATACTTGAAGATTTACAAGATGAGTGCCCTCGGTTTCATCGAACGTCACCTCATCGGTTTCGAAGACGAAATGACTTCTCACTGCATCGGTTCTATCCCGGAATTGTTCGATGGTAACCCACCGTTCAAGGGACGTGGTGCCGTATCGTTCGCTATGAACGTTGCAGAAATCCTGAGAACATTGTATTTGTTAAGTAAGTATAACTATTAATAGGAGGAGCCTATATGAAAGTATTAATGTTTGGATGGGAATTTCCTCCCAAAATTTTAGGTGGTCTTGCGGTTGCTTCTTACGGTATTACCAAAGGTTTGAGCCTTCAGGGCGATGTGGAAACTACATTCTGCTTGCCGAAGCCCACAGGTGAAGAAGAAGATTTCTTGCATATCTTGGGTATGGACCAAGTGCCGGTAGTATGGCGCGACGTGGATTATGAATATCTGAAGACCCGTTTGCCGAATTATTGTACTCCGGAAGAATATTATTCTCATCGTGATCATATCTATGCTGATTTCTCATACATGAATGTCAACGACTTGGGATGTCTGCATTTTGCCGGTGGTTATGGTGGCAACTTGCATGAAGAAATCAACAACTATTCTATCATTGCAGGTGTGGTTGCACGTACTCGTGAATTCGACCTTATCCATGCCCACGACTGGTTGACTTATCCGGCCGGTGTTCATGCCAAGATGGTAAGTGGAAAGCCATTGTGTATCCACGTACATGCTACAGACTTCGACCGCTCACGCGGTAAGGTGAACCCAACCGTTTACTCTATCGAAAAGAACGGTATGGACCATGCAGATTGCATCATGTGTGTATCCGAGTTGACTCGTCAGACAGTTATCAACCACTATCATCAGGATCCACGCAAGTGTGTGGCTATGCACAATGCGGTATATCCGTTGTCACCGGAATTGGATGCTATCCCACGCGTAGAACATCCGAAGGAAAAGGTGGTTACATTCTTGGGCCGTATCACTATGCAGAAGGGTCCTGAATACTTCGTCGAAGCTGCTGCTCTCGTATTGAAGCGTACAAAGAACATCCGTTTCGTATTTGCCGGATCGGGTGATATGTACGAAGCAATGGTGAACCTGGCTGCCGAACGTGGTATTGCCGACAAGTTCCACTTCCCGGGCTTCCAGCGCGGTAAGCAGGTATATGAAGCTTACAAGAACAGTGATGTCTTCGTAATGCCTTCCGTATCCGAACCGTTCGGTATTGCTCCGCTTGAAGCGATGCAGTGTGGTACTCCTTCCATCATTTCCAAGCAGTCAGGTTGCGGTGAAATCCTTGAAAATGTCATTAAGGTTGACTATTGGGATATCAACGCTATGGCTGATGCCATCTATTCACTCTGTACGAATCCGGGCTTGTTCAAGTACTTGCAGGAAGAAGGCAAGAAGGAAGTGGATGGTATCACTTGGGAAAAGGTCGGCTTGAGACACCGTGCTATCTATGATGAATTAATTAGAAACAACCAATAAATAAAATAATATAGATATGAAAACAATCTGTCTTTATTTTGAGATTCACAATATTATCAATTTGAAGCGCTATCGTTGCTTCGATATCGGTCGTGACCACTATTACTATGATGA
>JAFQBF010000147.1 GCA_017416735.1 Bacteroidaceae bacterium
CGAGCAACCAGTTCACCACTTCATCCATGGTACGGGTATCGCTGATGTCGAATTGTGATGAGTTCTCTTCGGGAATCTCAGGGGTAGCATAGCCTCCTACACTGGTGCGTGAAACGCCACTGATTTGCGAGATGCCCAACTCCAATACCTTCTTGCGGGTAGCTGCCGATTCGCGGGTAGAGATAATCATACCCGTATATGGTACGGCGATGCGGATAAACGAAACAATCTTGCAGAATATGTCGTCCGAAATGGCATCGGGGAAACTTTCCAACGAGATGTCTTCCGCCGGACAGATACGGGGCACGCTGATGGTATGCGGACCTACACCAAAAGCGGCTTCCAGATGTTCGGCGTGCATCAACAAGCCCACGAAGTCATACTTGTATGTATTCAAGCCGAACAGTACTCCCAAGCCTACATCGTCGATGCCACCTTCCATGGCACGGTCCATGGCTTCGGTATGATAGGCATAGTTGCTCTTCGGGCCTGTTGGGTGCAGAGCTTCGTAGTTCTCCTTGTGATAGGTTTCCTGGAAAAGGATGTACGTGCCGATGCCGGCATCTTTCAGCTTGCGATAATTTTCTACCGTAGTAGCAGCGATGTTTACATTCACCCGTCGGATAGCACCATTCTTGTGATGGATGCCATAGATGGTCTTGATGGATTCAAGGATGTATTCAATCGGATTGTTTTTGGGGTCTTCACCGGCTTCCAAGGCCAATCGTTTGTGTCCCATATCTTGCAAGGCCACCACTTCGCGGGCAATCTCTTCCTGTGTAAGTTTCTTGCGATGGATGGTCTTGTTTTTCCAATGGTACGGACAATATACACAACCGTTCACGCAATAGTTCGACAAGTAAAGCGGGGCGAACATCACGATACGGTTGCCATAAAATTTATGCTTGATTTCACGGGCCAAATGTTGGATGCGTTCTATCAAGTCGGGTTCCTCACATTCCAGGAGCACGGCGGCTTCCCGATGGGAAAGTCCCTTGCAAAGAGCCGCTTTCTCTATCAGCGATTCGATAAGAGGGCGGTTGTTCTTATTATCGCGGGCATATTCCAATGTTTCCAATATCTCGGAGTGACTGATGAATTCTTCCGCTATTCTTGATTCGGGTTTATACATAATTATAGTCTCCACGTAAATATGATATCGTATATCCAATTCTTTCTAATTGTTTTTCCAACTCCTTCAAGCCTTCAGCAGCTTCGCTTCCGAAAGCGGCCTTGTTGTTATACAAGGAGTACTTTTCACGGACGGAAGAAGGCGAAAGGTTTGGCATCACCACATTCGCACCAGCCAAGATGCCCTGTTCTCTACCATCGGGTGATAGAGAAGCCAAAGCGGTGGTAGAAGGTATCAATGCAGAAGGATGCATCAAGCGGAAGATGGACAAGAGTTTCAAGGTCATGTCGATGCTTCCGGCAGGTTCGTTGGCGAAAGGCGTATCGGCGTGAGGGATGAAGGGCCCGATGCCAATCATTTCCGGTCGGAAGCGTTCGATGAACAACAGGTCTTCCACCAGATGGTCGATGGTTTGTCCGGGACTTCCCACCATGATGCCGGTTCCTGTCTGATAACCGATTTCTTTCAGCCATTCGAGGCATTGCAAACGATGGTTTCGGCTCATTTCGGAAGGATGCAATACCCGGTAATGAGTTTCGTTGAATGTCTCATGGCGAAGCAAGTATCGGTTGGCTCCTACGTCGAAGAAACGTTGATATGCTTCCTTGGTCTTTTCGCCCAGTGAAAGGGTGATGGCACAATCGGGAAATTCCCGTCGGATGCTTCGGACGGTTTCTTCCACCCAATCGTCCGTTTGCGAAAGGTCTTCGCCTCCTTGCAAGACGAAGGTGCGGAAGCCGAGTGCATATCCTTCCCTGCAACATGCCAAAATGGTTTCCCGCGACAGGGCGTAGCGGGAAACCATCGTATTGCTTTTTCGGATGCCGCAATACAAGCAGTTGTTTCGGCATCGGTTACTTATCTCGATAAGTCCACGGATGAACACGTTTCGGCCAAAGCGGGTGATTGTCGTTTGTTGTGCTTTTTCTTGCAAATAGCTGTTGGTTACGGCATCTTCGCAAAGTAACAACGAACGATATTCTTCCGCGGTCAAGGTATGTGCATTGGATAGCTTATCGATAAGTTTTCTCATTATTCGAACATTATGTCATTCAGAGGAACGTAGTGACGAAGAATCTCGGAAACATAAAGTGGGTGTTACCGAGATTCTTCACTTCGTTCAGAATGACATTATTGCTATATCTTTAATAAGTCTTCTTCCACTTGGCCAGGTTCTGCACCATCATGCGCTTACCCTTGTCTCCACTATAGGTGGCAGGTCCGGTGATACAACCACCTTCGCAAGCCATCACTTCGATGAACTTGGCTGGCACTTTGCCGGTCTTGGCGTAAGCACGGAGAGCGGCGATGTTCTTCTTGTTCAAGTCGGAGATTTGGATACCGTTCACTTCCATCTTCAAGAAGGCTTTCACGGCTCCCATCACGCCACCGGCTTGGGCAAAGCCTTGTGCTTCGCGCACGGTTGCCACTTCCATTGTGTGCGGTTGTACAAATTCGGTGTTGATGTCGTAAGCTTCCATCAAAGAACCTATTTCATCGAAGGTCATCACGAAGTCCACTTCTTCGTCACGTTGGGCCTCCTTGCGCTTGGCGATACATGGCCCTACGAATACCACCTTGGCATCCGGATATTTCTTCTTGGCGATGCGGGCGGTGTAATACATCGGTGAACGGGTGCTGGATACATATTTCTCCATTTCGGGCACATGCTTGTTCACTAATTCGATGTACGACGGACAGCAGGAGGTGGTCATGAAAGCCTGGCCTTCGGCTATCTTTTCAAGCAATTCGTGACCTTCCTTTTCGGTCGTTTCCATGGCACCTTCGGCTACTTCGAGTACATCGTGGAAGCCCATCAGCTTGAAGGCTCCATACACTTGTTCGATGCTGGTGCTGAACTGACCGAGGATGGCAGGAGCGACGCAAGCCACCACCTTTTCACCCTTACG
>JAFQBF010000102.1 GCA_017416735.1 Bacteroidaceae bacterium
TTTCCGGGTTCTTTCTTAACTAAAGCTTTCATATTACTAAATTATATAGCGTTAATAGTTTGTCTCATTGCTTAACAAGGAACAAATATACAAAAAAAAGAGGGCTTCCAAATCGGAAGCCCTCTTTTTTTATGTAAATTACTTAGTTTCTTCTTCTGGCAACTTGCTACCCAATGTCAAATAAGCAACAGGAGCAGCACAGAACAATGAACCGAGCGTACCGAAGATTACACCGAGAATCATAGCGAATGCGAAGCTGCGGATGCTGTCACCACCGAGGATGAAGATACACAACAACACTACCAATGTACTTACAGATGTATTGATGGTACGGGCCAATGTAGTGTTCAAAGAGTCATTGAACAACTGGAAGCGGTTACGCTTCGGATACAACGTACGGAATTCACGGATACGGTCGAAAACTACCACCTTGTCGTTGATAGAGTAACCGATAGCTGTCAAGATAGCACCGATGAATGTCTGGTCGATTTCCAAAGAGAACGGAGCCCAAGTGTGGCACAATGAATACATACCGATAATCATTACGGTTTCAACAACCAAAGAAGCAGTAGCACCGATACTAAACGCGATGTTACGGAAACGGAGCAAGATGTATGCACCGATAGCAATCAAAGCGAACAATACGGACCAGATAGCTGAAGTCTTGATGTCGTCAGCGATACTTGGACCTACCTTCTGTGAACTGATGATAGAACCACCGGTACGGTTGTCGCGGTCGATGAAGATATCCAATGTAGTACCTTCGCCCAACAAGTTACCGCTCTTCAAAGATTCATAGATGAATGCTTCTACTTCAGAGTCGATAGTAGGAGATTCTTCGTTAATACGATAGTTGGTTGTGATACGGATAGTCTTCTTGTCTGTACCCAAAGCGATAGCCTGAACATTGTCTTCAGTAATCTTGGTCTTCAAGAGGTCACGAACGGTTTCCGGTTCTACTTGTTGTTCAAACTGAACCACGAAGTTACGACCACCGGTGAAGTCAATACTCTGAGCCAAGCCACGAACGAAGAATGATACCACGCAGATAGCTATAGCTGCACCAAACACGGTAAACGCCTTCTTGGCAGAACCCATGAAGTTGTAAGCCGGGTTGCGCATGATGTTCTTCGAAATGTTGGTAGTGAATGTCAAGTTCAACCACTTGTCCTTGTTCATGAAGTGTTCGTAAACTACACGAGTCAAGAATACGGCAGTAAAGAACGAGCAGAGAATACCGATAATCAAGGTAGTGGCAAAACCACGGATAGGACCTGTACCGAAATAGAACAGGATGATACCGGTGATAATAGATGTCAAGTTAGAGTCGAAGATGGCCGAGAATGCGTTGGAATAACCATCAGCCAAAGCAGCCTTCACGGTCTTGCCGGCACGCAATTCTTCCTTGGTACGTTCGTAAATCAACACGTTGGCGTCCACTGCCATACCGAGTGACAACACCATACCGGCGATACCTGACATGGTCAAGGCAGCCTGGAATGAAGTAAGGATACCCAAAGTGAAGAAGAAGTTCACGAACAAAGCACAGTTAGCCACCATACCCGGAATGACACCGTACATAGAGCACATGTAAATCATCAACAGAATCAATGCCACAACGAATGACACGATACCCTGGTTGATAGATTCCTGACCGAGTGACGGACCTACGATATCTTCCTGAACGATACGTGCTGGAGCCGGCATCTTACCAGACTTCAATACGTTGGCCAAGTCGAGGGTTTCTTCCGGAGTAAAGCTACCGGAAATCACAGAGTTACCACCAGTAATTTCGCTGTTCACGTTTGGAGCGCTATATACATAACCATCCAATACGATAGCGATGGCACGACCGATGTTGTTCTTGGTCAAAGTAGCCCAACGACGTGAACCGTCTGTATTCATAGACATACTTACAGTCGGGTTGTTGTACTGGTCGTAGTCGTTCTTGGCATCAGTAATCACATCACCTTCCAATGGAGCCTTGCCATTGCGTTCTGTTACCTTGATGGCGAACAATTCGAACAACTGGCCCGACTTGTCCATAGCCTTCACACCCCACTTCAAGCTGAGGTCCTTCGGCAACAAAGCCTGTGCTTCCTTAACGGCCAACAAACGGTTTACTTCAGCAGTATCCTTGTAGTTAGCGATACCTACTACACTGCCATAGCCACCGAGCTGAAGGATAGAAGCCAACGGATGTTCCTTCTTCATCTGAGCCAAAGCAGCTTCGTTATTGGCAGCTTCACCCTTGAGGGCGGCAGCCAAGCTATCTGTAGCCGATACAGCAACCTTTTCAGCAGTTTCAGCCGGAGCAGCTTTTTCGCCCTCAGCTACCGCCAACACTTCACGCAACTTGTTGTCAACAGCCTGCAAAGACGGAACGATTTCGTTTGAGTTATAAGTTTCCCAGAATTCAAGGTTAGCAGAACCTTGGAGCAACTTACGGACACGTTCCGGTTCCTTGATACCCGGAAGTTCAACCATGATACGGCCCATCTTGCCTTCCAAAGTCTGGATGTTCGGCTGAGCCACACCAAAGCGGTCGATACGTGTACGCAACACATTGTATGAGTTGTCGATAGCAGCCTTTACTTCTTCGCGCAACACCTTTTCTACTTCGGCATCTGTGCTACGAGTATTGACTTTATCCTTCAACTGCTGAGTTGCAAACAATTCTGCCAATGTTCCCTGAGGAGCTTGTCTCTTGTACTCATTAATAAACAATGTGATGAAGTCATCCTGACTGGTAATGGACTGCTTGGCAGCTTCAGACACTGCCTTGTTGAATGCTTCGTCAGTCTTGTGGTCTGCCAATGCCTTCACAACATCAGGAACAGACACTTCAAGGATAACGTTCATACCGCCCTTCAAGTCCAAACCGAGGCCGATTTCCATCTCACGACACTGTTTCAGCGAATATGCACCCAAATACACCTTTTCATTCTGCATAGAATCAAGGTAGTGAGCTTCACCCTTCGGATCTTCCGCAGCCTTCGCCATGTGATGACGGGTCACGAAAGAAAATGAGAGGTAAAACAAGCACACAAGGGTCAGCAAAAACGCGAAAACCTTTACAAATCCTTTGTTCTGCATTTTACTTTTAATTTATTATTTTTACTTTTGATTAATTCCTGATTTATACAAGGTTGCAAATATAGAGATTTTTTCACAATCCAACGG
>JAFQBF010000103.1 GCA_017416735.1 Bacteroidaceae bacterium
AATAATTAAATAAGAAAAAACAAACAGGAAAACCTAATTAAGTCTTTGAATGAAGAATGACAATTTAAAAGGGCAACACCGAATCAACGAACAGATTCGTGCCAAAGAAGTCCGCATCGTGGGCGATGATATTGAATCAGCAGTATATCCGATTGCACAGGCCTTGAGAATGGCTGAAGAGCATGAAGCTGACTTGGTAGAAATTTCACCCAATGCCGTTCCTCCCGTTTGTAGAATTATTGATTATTCTAAATTTCTTTATCAGTTAAAGAAGCGCCAGAAGGAACAGAAGGCAAAGCAAGTGAAGGTAAACGTAAAGGAAATCCGTTTCGGTCCGCAGACAGACGACCATGATTACAACTTCAAGTTGAAGCATGCCATCGGATTCTTGCAGGACGGTGACAAGGTAAAGGCTTACGTGTTCTTCAAGGGTCGTTCCATCCTTTTCAAGGAACAAGGCGAAGTGTTGTTGCTCCGTTTTGCCAACGACTTGGAAGAATATGCCAAGGTAGAGCAGATGCCGATTTTGGAAGGTAAGAGAATGACCATCTCCCTCGCTCCGAAGAAGGCTGCCGCTCCGAAGAAGGAAAAGCCGGCTCCTGCACCCAAGAAGGCGGAAGAACCGAAAGCAGAATAAAGAAGAAAGTGTGCGTAACGCGCCGGTATAGTGCGTTACCACCGTTAATAATAATTATTTTAAATTTTAAACAAAGATGCCAAAGATCAAGACTAACTCCGGTGCCAAAAAAAGATTCGCTCTTACCGGAACAGGTAAAATCAAGAGAAAGCACGCTTTTCACAGTCACATCTTGACTAAGAAGACTAAGAAGCAAAAGAGAAACCTCGTACACACTGGTTTGGTACACAGTGCCAACGAAAACTCAGTGAAGGAATTGCTTTGCATGAAGTAATCTTAAAAAGCGTAACTTAACATCTAAAGTATTAACCGAATGTCTTAGCTTTAAGTTCACTGTGCGAAACAGGGGCGCTAACATTCAAAAAGAATTAAAACTATGCCAAGATCAGTAAATCACGTTGCTTCAAGAGCAAGAAGAAAGAAAATTTTAGGTCTGACCAGAGGTTACTTTGGTGCAAGAAAGAATGTATGGACCGTAGCAAAGAACACTTGGGAAAAGGGTTTGACCTACGCATACCGCGACCGTAAGAACAAAAAGCGCAATTTCCGTGCATTGTGGATTCAGCGTATCAACGCAGCAGCTCGCTTGGAAGGTATGTCATATTCTAAGTTGATGGGTGCTTTGCACAAGGCAGGTATCGAGATTAACCGTAAGGTTTTGGCCGATTTGGCTATGAACCATCCGGAAGCATTCAAGGCTATCGTAGCTAAGGTAAAGTAATCAGCTTCCAAAGAACGGTATAAAAAATATGTATTTCAAACGAAAGAGGCAATCCTTTTGAGGATTGCCTTTCTTTTTTTAACAAAACAAAATGAGGTAAACTCTTGTTTATTTCAGAAAAACAACTTATCTTTGTCATACGGAAAGATGATAAAAAGATAGCCGCATTAGTTAGATTGGGAAACTCATCAAACTAATAAGAAATACCGAGACAAAGCTTCTACTTCCAATGGCGGGCCACGCCTTCGGGTAGCATTTATGCCGGTGGATTACAAAGGAGGAGAGCACTCAAACCCTGTCATTCGGAGTTTCATCGCATCACTGGTGCGGCTTTTTCATAGAGGGTGTGTGTAAAGCGCACCCTTTCTTTTTTAGGCACAATTTGTCATTCAGAGGAGCAGAGCGACGAAGAATCTCGGTGACATATCGTGTGGATGTTTCCGATATTTTTCGGGCGGAGTCCTCAACAACCGTCTTCGCTCTGAATGACAAATAACTATTATTATGATATTTTATTTTTCAGGTGTAGGAAATTCGGCATGGGTAGCCCGCAAGTTGGCGGACAGACTTCATGACAAGGTGTTGCCGATAGCGGAAGAAATACGCACGGCGATGGAATATGAGTTGGAACCAGATGAACCGTTAGGGTTCGTGTTTCCCGTCTATGGTTGGGAACCTCCCCAAATTGTGATGGATTTTGTTCGCCGGATGACTTTAAATCAAAAGCCCGAGTATCTGTATTTTGTCTGTACATGTGGTGATGATACAGGCAAGACAGCCAGTATTTTTATGTCTGCTCTTGAAGCCAAGGGCTGGAAGTGTCATGCCAGCTATTCCATTCTCATGCCTGATACTTACGTCTGTCTTCCTGGGTTTGATATAGACGGAGAGGATGAACTGAAGCGTAAGACGGATAATGCATCTGCACGTGTAAATTTCATTGGTGAAGAACTTTCTCGTCGGGTGGTGATGGATAAGCATGGTTGTTTTGAGGGTGCTTTCCCGAATATTAAAACTTACGTATTAGGTGGCCTTTTCCGTAAGTTTCTGATGTCGCCCAAGCCCTTTTATGCCACGGATGCTTGCGTCTCGTGTGGATTGTGCGAGAAGCGTTGTCCGGTGCATAATATCAAGGTGGATGGCAAGCCTCAATGGGGAAATGATTGTACGATGTGTTTGGCTTGTTATCATGTTTGTCCGGAACATGCCATTCATTATGGAAACCGAACGAAGAATAAGGGACAATATAAGAAAGAGCATCTCGATTGAGATGCTCTTTTGTTTTATCGGATGCCTCTACGGTTTAAGGCCTGTTGATACCTTCTTGCATTGGCGGCATGTTGGGCGGAAGTCACGGCAAAATTATGGGTGCCGGAGAAGTCTTCCTTGGCGCACATATAGAGGTAGTTGTGCTTGGCGTAATTCAAGACACTTTCCAAGCCCTGGTAGGAAGGTACGCGGATAGGACCTGGAGGAAGGCCGGCATACTTATAGGTGTTATAAGGTGAATCGACTTCCAAATGTTTGTAGAGGATGCGCTTTAACCCGAACTCTTTTAAGCTGAATTTTACCGTGGGGTCTGCCTGGAGAAGCATGCCTCTTTTCAAACGGTTGATGTAAAGTCCTGCTACCATCGGTTTCTCGGCATTGACTGCGGTTTCTTCTTCCACAATGGATGCCAAGGTAGCTACTTCGATAGGGGTAAGACCAATGGCTGCAGCCTTATTCATTCGTTCTTCGTTCCAATAGGCCTTATGCTCTTTCTGCATACGGGCTATAAAATCCTTGGCACTTATGTTCCAATACACTTCGTAAGTGTTGGGGATGAAAAGGGCAGGAAGGGTTTCCTTGGTATAACCTAACTGATGGATGTAAGCTGTGTCGTTGAGTAGATCTGCTATTTCTACGGAGTCAATCATCAGTTGGCGGGAAGCGTTACGCGCCAACCGGTCAAGTGTGCGTACACTTCCGATGGTGAGCTTGATGGGTGTCTGATAACCCATGGAAAGGCGACGATGGAGGTATCGCATGTTATCCGTAGGCTTGAGGGCATATCGGCCTGTCTTGGGAGTATATCCTTTGTATTTCACCAATGATTCAAATCCGTGCATCTGTTTGGGATTTCCTGCCTCGACGACTTTATGATAAACCGAATCTACATTGTCATCGCGGTCGATATAAATATAGGTGGTTTCCGTAATTTGGAAGGGCTGGGCAAAGAAATAATAATAGATGTGGGCGATGCCCGCTATACCGAATAAAAGGATAGCGATACACACAATAAGTATATTTCTTGTTCTCTTTTTCATGGGATACACAATTTATGGTAGTTTCTCGATTATTTCCTTTTCCAACCGTTTTTCTTCTTCGTCCGGTAAGGCAGAGAAGAAATCCAATCCGGTGAGTTCTTCAAGTTCATCAACGGATACCAGATATTCACTCAAAGGACGTTCGCCGGCTTCGTTCTCGAAGTAGAAGCCGAGAGCTGCTTGCTTACGGGTGTCGTTGATGAGAATAACCTTGAAGAATGCGTCAGGTACTTTCACCCGATGGTCGCCGATGTATTCGTTACGCGTACCTTTATATATAGGGCCGCATACGATGTACACCTTCCCGTATCGGCGTGCCCATTCGCGTGACTTCATTTCCAGGTCGTTCCAATCCTCTGTGTTCAAATTATGGTCTTGCGGACAGATGTTGCTCATATAGAAAGATTCCTGCATAGCTTTCTTGCTCCATTTCATGTCGCCAGCAGGAGCCATATGGCCTCGGTCATAGCCAGAGCCGGAATAATCATAGGTTACCACTTTCGTACCCATAACATCGGGGTCAGGTTGGAATTCGTTGGTACGTTCCTGGTTTCCGCGAGTTTCCTCTTTAGTGAGTTCCCATGCCACCCATTGTGGAGTCTTGTTTTTGGCGTCATACGACAATGTATAGCCGGTGCGCTGGATGATTTGTCCTTGCTTGCCCTTACTCAAAGGAATCTCCATCAGGGAGGTGTCGGCTTGTTTGTTCGATTCTTGGATTACTTCTTGGGTGGTGTCCCATTCTGTCCACGATTTTCCTGTTAGGAGTGAAACAATTCCGACTATCAAAGCGATAATCCAGCCAATCAATGAGTTTTTCTTTTTTTTCCTGGTCATCATTCTTGCTTTTATTCAATGGGCAAAGATAGGAAATAATTTGGTAATATAACTGAAAATCGCTAAGTTTGCAGAATAGAACAAATAACTTTAAATCATACTGATATGAAAAAGAAACTATGTGCTGCATTATTGGCACTTTTGGTGGCGTGTCCATCCTTCCATGCCCAGAATCTCTTGAACGAGACACAAGAACAGAAGGACAAGCGTATGGAATGGTTTGGCAAAGCCAAGTTGGGCATCTTTATCCATTGGGGAGTATATGCCGTAAAGGGGGTATCGGAAAGTTGGTCTTTCTATAACAAGTATTTGCCTCACGATGAATACTTGAAGCAATGCGAAGGCTTCACCGCATCGAAGTATGACCCGAAGGCTTGGGTGGACTTGATTAAGGAAAGCGGTGCGCAATATACCGTATTGACCACCAAGCATCACGATGGTGTGGCTCTTTGGGATACTAAGCAGAATGGTATCAGCGTAGTGAAGGACACTCCGGCCAAGCGCGACTTGGTGACTCCGTTCGTGAACGAAGTGCGCAAGGCAGGTTTGAGACTCGGTCTTTATTACTCGTTGCCAGACTGGTCGCATCCCGATTATCCGAATATGACTCGTACAGACGTTCGCTACAAGGACGACCCGAAACGTTGGGACAACTTCTGCAAGTTCAATTTCGGACAGTTGGCTGAATTGAACAATACTTACAAGCCTGACCTTTATTGGTTTGACGGTGACTGGGAACAAAGCGCAGAAACTTGGAGAGCCAAGGAAATTATGGAATTGCTTCGTGGTGGCAATAAGAATGTAATCGTGAACTCACGCATTACCGGTTATGGCGACTATGCTACCCCTGAACAAGGTGTGCCAGTGGTACGTCCGGAAGACAAGTATTGGGAACTCTGTATGACAATGAACGACTCTTGGGGTTATCAGCATAATGACAAGAACTACAAGACTCCGCACATGCTTCTCCGTACATTCGTGGATTGCTTGAGCAATGGCGGTAATATGTTGATGGATATCGGTCCGAAGGAAGACGGTACCATTCCAGAAGAACAGGTTGCCATCTTGAAGGAATTCGGCCGTTGGACAAAGAAGCATAAGGAAGCTATCTATGACACTCGTGCAGGTATTCCGGCCGACCATTTCCACGGCTTCACTTCATTGAATCAAGCCGGTGATATCCTTTATTTGTATTTGCCATATCGTCCGAACGGTATTGTGGAAATCAAGGGCTTGGTCAACAAGGTAAACCGTGTATGGGTTGTGGGTGACGGCTCTATGTTGAGCTACAAGGTTCACAACAAGAACTATTGGAGCGGTGTTCCGGGTAACCTTTACATCGAAGTGCCCGACCATGTGTTGGACGAACAAATCACAGTCTTGGCAGTATTGCTCGATGGTCCAATCCAGTTGTATCGAGGAGAAGGTAAGGTGATTGAAAGCAACTAATCATCCAATCATAAAAAAAGACGGTGGAAATTAATTTCCATCGTCTTTTTTTATGAGCCGAAAATGGGACTCGAACCCACGACTTGCTCATTACGAATGAGCTACTCTACCAACTGAGTTATTTCGGCGAGCCTTGCTTTCATTGAAAGCGGTGCAAATATAGAATGTTTTTTTGAAAAGAGGAACAAAAAAACGAGAATTTTTGTTCCTCCGTTTCTGTTTTTATGCCAAAGGGATGATTTTGAAACGCATACGGAAAATGCCTTCCTTATAGTCGTGGCTGATGATTTTGAACGTGCCTACTTCGGAGGTGTTTTCCACGTGGAGGCCGATGCAGAGACATTCATCATAGTCGCCTACGTGAACCACGCGTACGGTATCGGATGCTCCTTCGGGGAGGCGTTTCATGTCGAAACGGCCCATGGCTTCCTCCTGGCTGATGAATTCCATTGTGACGGGGAGGTTCTTTCGTAAGGTCTCGTTCACCACTTTTTCTATTTCGGCGATTTGTGCATCTGTGGGACATTCTGCCAAGGCAAAGTCGAGTTTGCTCTTCTTGCGTTCGATGTGGGCAGAGACGGCACGTCCGCATCCGAAAAGGTTCACCATGGTGCGGTTCACCACATGCTCGCAAGTATGCATGGGCGGATGCTCGGTCTTGTTGTGCTCATTGAGCTGAAGTTGATTGTTTTCCATTATCTTTGTTTTTTTTGTTTCGTGGGGGCAAAGATAATGATTTATTGTCATTCAGAGGAACGAAGTGACGAAGAATCTCGGATGCATCCACGTCTTGTGTTGCCGAGATTCTTCGCTTCGCTCTGAATGACAGATGGGTTTGAGTGTCAAAACAGAGCATTCCCGTTCAGTTGCAATATCGTTTTATTTGATTTCAATCACCTTTGTGTTGTTGCTCTTTGGCTCGGGCGATTTGCGGGGAAGTTCGATGCAGAGCACACCGTCGCACATGCTGGCGTTGATGGTGTCCTTCACCACGTCTTCCGGCAGGATGAGTGTCTGCTGGAACTTGGTGTACGAGAATTCGCGGCGCAGGTATCGGCCTTTCTTTTCTTTTTCGTCGTTCTTGCTTTCGCTCTTCTTCTCCATAGCGATGACCAGGTTCCCGTTTTCATCCACGTGCACGTTGAAGTCTTCCTTGTTCATGCCCGGTGCGGCCACCTCCACTTTGTATTCAGTGTCGTTTTCGATGACATTGATGGCCGGTGCGGTGGCGTTTGTCTTCTTCATCCACTCGTTGTCGAAAAAGTCGTCGAACATGGCCGGCAACCAACTTTGGTGGTATCTTCTCATGGGTAACATAATTTTAATCTCCTATGTTTAGTTATACAATCTTGTTTCCCGAAGGGGCATTTCCCGTCGGTTGTAAGTTCAACAAAAGAAGGGTGGAAAAGTTGCTTTCAGAAGGTTAAAGAAACGTATGGACATAAAAAAAGGAGCAACGCCTTGCTCCAACCTTTGTTAACCTTAAATCTAATACTATGAAAAACACAGTGCAAAGGTACGGACTTTTTCGATAACTGCAAATAAAAAAGGAAGAAAATTGTGTTATATAACATAATTTTAGATTTGCGGATTCCAGATGAGCATCTTTTTACGTATATTTGCACTTTCAATAAAGGTTTAGATTATGGCATTTGAAGCAACGAAAAGAGAATGGGGCGAACTTTACGCCTTTTTCCGTCTGTTGGCGGACGGATACGTATATGCCGGCACGGCCGATGCGAAGAAGAACGAAGACCTCCGTCATCCCGTGGCGATGGTGCAGCGTGAGGAACACGACGGCACCCGTCAATACATTGTCGAAGATGAGTATATATATATAAAAGGTGAGAACATCGACAAGCGGATTCCCCGTGAAGACTTCGCCATCGTGGCAAACCTTGTGCTGGATGCCGTGAAGCAAAGCAAGGAGATGGACGTGACATCGCCCGACGGGGTGGAGGAATTTCTCGACGAGGTGGCCATCTTCGACCTCGAAGCCAAGACCGAAGACCGCACCGACTTCTACGTGGCTTTCTATAGTGTGCACGCTCCGTTGGTGGGATTCTGCGTGCGTTCACGTTTGAGCCCGATGTTCCCTCTGTTGGATGGCGGGCGTACGGCCAATTTCAAGTTCGAGCAGACGGGCGTGAAGTTTGCCACACCGACCGTGAACAAAATCAATGCCTTTGGCGAGGAAGAAGATGTCGTGGGCCGTATGCTTATGATTGAACGCCTGGGAGGGGTCCTGAAGTTCAACGATGCGGCCGACAAGGTTTTCCGAAGCAACTTGCACATGATAGACCTTCATTTCCCGCGTGTGTTGGGCGAGATGTGCCGTTCGATGCATTTGGAGGGCATCACCCGCGTGAGTGAACTTACCGAACTTGTCAAGCAAATCAATCCCTTGAAGATTAAGGACGAGCTCATCACCAAGCATCGCTATTACGAACACAAGATGAAGGAGTTCCTCCTGGCCTTGGCTTTCGGTATGCGTCCGGCCAAGATGTACAACGGCACGGATTCTGCCGTGGCAGGTTTCCTGATGGTGGATGGCGCGGGCGAAGTGCTCTGTTATCAGAAGTCCGAGCGTCAGACTTTTGCCGATTTTCTCTATCAGAACACCCGATTGGAGAAAGGCCCCACCGCCAAGGACAAATACGGATACCTGGAAAAGGAAAATGGCGTGTATTATTTCAAGCTGAACTTGAAGATAGGTTTGGTGAAACGATAAGGAAACGTGCTGGCGTTCGGAAGAAAACGTCAGCACGTTTTGGTAATACGCGAAGGCGAAATAAAAAAATGCCTTCACGAAATGAAAAAAACTTCAAATTCGATGTAACGTTTCCCCATCCTTTCGTGTCATACAAGTGAAGATGGAAAGAACAACGTTTGAAATAGAGGCAAAACGGATGCGGCCCGCCTTGTTGAGGCTGGCGATGCGCTACACGGAAGACACCGACGAAGCCGAGGACGTGATACAGGAAGTATTGCTCAAGCTCTGGTTCCTTCGCGGACGGCTCGACCGTTACCGCAGCATCGATTCCCTGGCGGCAGTCATCACCAAGCACCTTTGCATCAACCGCAAGCGCGACAACCGCCTCGAGCTCGTCGGCTTGGAAGAAGGGATGGGCATCTTCGAAGAAGACACCCCCGAACAAGAGCTGGTGCGCGAGGAACGGATGGAAGAATTGCTTGCCCTGATCGGCACGTTGCCCGACCTTCAGCAAGCCATCCTGAGGATGAAGCACGTCGAGGGTTTCGAAGTGGAAGAAATAGCCCGCCTCACGGGAAGCAATCCCGTAGCCGTGCGAACCAACCTGTCGAGAGCAAGAAAGAAAGTAAGAGAACAGTTTCTAATGAAAAACAAGATATGGAATTGACACACAAAGACATCGAAAAATATATCGCCCGTTTCATGGAAGGTGAGACGACGAATGCCGAGGAGCAGGCCATCTATCGCTTTTTCCGTACGCACGAGGTACCCGAGCATTTGAAGCCCTACGCGCCGATGTTCGCCTGGTATGAAGAAGGTATGCCCGAGGAAGCCCCTGCCATACAAGTCGTGGCCGATGCTCCGAAGGCTATGAAGTTGCCCTTGTGGCGCCGCATTCCCGTCGAGGTGTGGAGTATGGGCATAGCCGCTATGCTGGTCATCGGCATCGGATTGGGAGTGCTGTTTTCTTTCGACGACGGGAAAGACGAAGAATGGTCGTGTTACGAGGGCAGTTATATCGTGGTGAACGGCAAGCGCATCACCGATGTAAAGAAGATTATGCCCATCATCCTTGAGACCCTTGCCGAAGCCGAGGCTATGGAAAAGGATTTGGAAGCCCGATTGGCCGAAAACGACCGCATCGAGAAATATGTGGCAGAGAAAGAAGCTATGTTGGAAAACTATTAAAACGATACGATATGAAAACAGGAAAATGGATGAAATGTATTGTGGCGTTGATGCTGATGTGCATCGGTGTCTTGCCCGTGATGGCGCAGAAGAATATTGACAAGGTAGTGAAGGAATTGGAAGGACGTTCGGACGTTTCCATCAATTCGGTGACCAAACGTGACCCAAAGACACGGAAGGTAATCAGTATGACTAAAAATTATTCGGTAAGGGATACAAGAATGGCAGGGGCTTTGCGGAGAGCTTTCGAGAAAGACGAGGAATTTGCAGTTACCGCCCATATGAATATGCCGAAGGGACGTGCAAATGCCGAGGATATGAACCTGTATTTTGTATTTTATCCGGTGGATAACGAAAAGCATTCTTATACATTGACTTGCAACAAGAACGGAGAGATGACATTGACCATCATCATCAAGCAAGTGAATGGCAATCGTGATGTCAGCGATTTGGATTTTGATTTCCATTTCAACAATGCCGAAATGAAGATGAAACTGCTTTCTGCCAAACAGAAGGTGAAGGACGAATTGGGATGTTTCATCTCGGAAAACGGTAGGGGTACTGTGTATGATAACGGGGATGTAGTTATGGAAGGCGATGTAACCTATAACGGAAAGAAACTGAAGAAGGGTGTCCATTGGATAGACGGACGCAAGGTCACCGTCAAATAAACATAGTTCTCTCTTTTTTTCAGATAATGTCATTTTGAACGCAAGTTCAGAATGACATTTTATTTTTTTATTATCTTTGCGGATTGAAAGCTGAAAGATTATGAAGAATACTATGAATACAATGAAAATTCGCCTTGTAGGGATGAGTTTCCTGCAGTTTGCCGTGTGGGGCGCTTATCTCATTTCGATGGGCACCTATTTGTTCAGTGCCGGCATGGGCGACAAGATAGGTTATTTCTATGCCATGCAGGGAGTGGTGGCCTTGTTCATGCCTGCCTTGATGGGCATTGTGGCCGACCGATGGATTCCCGCGCAGAAACTCCTTTCAATCTGCCATTTGTTCAGCGCCCTGTTCAAGGCAGGGATGGGATATGTCGCTCTGACCGCAACGGGAGCCGTGGCCGATGAATATCCCACATTGCTCTTGTTCTATGCCCTCTCCGTGGCATTCTTCATGCCCACGTTGGCGCTTTCCAACTCGGTGTCGTACACGGCGCTCGAGAGTGTGAAGCTCGATCCTGTCAAGAGTTTTCCGCCCATCCGCGTGTTTGGCACGGTGGGGTTCATCTGTTCGATGATTGCTACGGATGTGCTTGGCTTCCAATCCAGCGCGAACCAATTCTTCATGAGCGCATCGTTGGGCTTGCTGGCGGCAGGATATGCCCTGACCTTGCCCGCATGTCCGGTGTCTGGACATACGGAGAAGAAATCGCTCATAGATGCTCTTGGCTTGAAAGCCTTTGCCTTGTTCAAACAGCGCAAGATGGCTCTTTTCTTCGTCTTTTCGGTGTTGCTGGGTGTGGCCTTGCAAATCACCAACGGCTTTGCCAATCCGTTCCTGAACAGCTTTGCAAGCATTCCTGAGTATGCCGATACGTTTGGTGTGCGTCATGCCAATGCCCTCATATCGCTTTCGCAACTCTCCGAGACGTTGTGTCTGTTGCTCATCCCGTTTGCTTTGAAGCGTTTTGGCATCAAGTGGGTGATGCTTATCGCTATGCTCTGCTGGGTGCTTCGTTTCGCGTTGTTCGGTTTGGGCAATCCGGGAGACGGAGTGTGGATGTTCATCATTTCGATGCTCGTCTATGGCGTGGCGTTCGATTTCTTCAACATTTCGGGTTCGTTGTTTGTCAATAAGGAAACGGATACTTCCATACGTTCCAGTGCGCAAGGACTGTTTATGATGATGACCAACGGATTCGGTGCCACCATCGGTACGGTCTTGGCCCAACAGGTGGTGAACCATTATGTGGATTTCACCAGTGCGGTGCCGCAAGTGGAAGGATGGAGCAAAGCTTGGATGGTCTTTGCCGGTTATATGCTGGTGGTGGCGATTCTTTTTGCGGTGTTGTTCAAGGAAAAGAATAAATAAAAGGAATTATGGAAAAATATGTAGAACTGAAAATACACGATATGTCCACCACGCTCTATCCTGCCGATGCTTATGCCTTGGTACTGGAGGAGGTGGGGGGTGAACGGAAGATGCCTGTCATCATCGGCCATCTGGAGGCGCAAGCCATCAAGGTGATGATGGTGAAATACCATCCGCCGCGTCCGCTTACGCACGATCTTTTCGTGACGTTTGCACAGAAGTTGGAGGCGGAATTGCGGATGGTACTCATCTACAAGGCGAAGGATGGTGTGTTCTATTCCTATCTCTATTTCGAGAAGGAGGGAGAGGAAATCAAGATTGATGCACGCACTTCGGACGCCATAGCCTTGGCTTTGCGTTTCAACTGTCCCATCTATACCACAGAGGAGATTCTGGAGAGCGAGCATCTGCACGATTTGGGAGAGGGGAAATTCTCCGTACCTATTTCATCGGTTAGCCTCCAGATGCTGGAAGAGGCTTTGCAGAATGCCATAGAGAAAGAAGAATATGAACAAGCTTCGCAGTTGCGGGATGAAATCCGCAGGCGGAAGGAAGAATGACAAAATTTAGATAATTTTGATAAATAAAAAAACTACTATATATGCACGTATTTTACACCCCCGACATAGCTACAAGCATCGAGATGCCCGAAGAAGAAGCGGGCCATTGCTTGCGTGTGCTTCGCCTTACCACGGGCGACGAAGTGACCCTGACGGACGGAAAGGGGAATTTTTACAAGGCGGTAATCAGTGCCGCCACCAGCAAGCGTTGCCAACTGAAGGTTGTCGAAACCATTCCCCAGGAAAAGGGATGGAACGGATGGCTCCACGTGGCTATGGCGCCCACCAAGAATATGGACCGCACCGAGTGGTTTGCCGAGAAAGCCACCGAGATTGGCTTTGACGAACTGACTTTCCTGAATTGCCGTTATTCTGAGCGCAAGGTCATAAAGACGGAGCGCATCGAGAAGATTCTCGTGTCGGCCATCAAGCAGTCGCTCAAGGCCAACAAGCCCGTCTTGAACGAGATGACGGACTTCCAGAAGTTCATCTCCCGGGAGTTCAAGGGACAGAAGTTCATCTGCCATTGTTACGAAGGCGAGAAGCCGCTCTTGAAGGAAGCCCTTACGCCCGGCGAGGATGCCTTGATTCTCATAGGTCCCGAAGGCGATTTCTCGGAGGAAGAAGTGGCGAAGGCAATAGAAGCCGGTTTCCAGCCGGTGAGTTTTGGAAAGAGTCGTCTGCGCACGGAAACGGCGGCACTTGTGGCGGCTCATACGTTGAATTTGTTTAATCAGAAATAAAATTATGATAAAGAAACTACTAAGAACCAGTATATTGGCTGCACTACTGCTCCTTGCTGCCTGCAGCCCTCAAACGGAATACACCCACGCCATCCCGAAGAACGCATCGGTGGTGATGGGTATGGAATTGGACGAAATGGCTACGAAAGCCGGATTGAACGGCGCAACGGGCGAAAAGGTGGTGGCCAAGCTGAAGACCCTCGTCAAGGGAGGCCTGCAAGGCGATGCCGCCCAACTGGCCGAACGCATCATCGAACACCCCGCCGAGTCGGGACTTTCGTTCGACGACAAGGTGTATCTCTTTGCCACGCCCCACACCGAAGCCATAGCCGTGCTTGCCAAGGTGAACGATGAAGGGAAGGTGGAAACCCTTCTCGAAGCCTTCGAAAAGGAATCCCTTGCCACGCCTCTGCGCGAAGAAAGCGGATGCCGATGGACACAAATGGGCGGTGCGCTCTGTGCGTTCAACAACGGCACGTTCCTGCTTCTGCAACCCTCCCGTGGCGATGCCGCCGGTATGAAAGGCACTTTACTCTCGTTGATGCGTCAGGAGCAGGGAGAAGGCTTCAGTGCGCTTCCCGAATTTGCCAAAGTGAAGGCGGAAGGCAACGATATGGCTTCCGTCATCAATCTCAGTGCCGTGCCTTACGAATGGACAACCCCTCTGCGTATGGGCCTCTCCAGCAATCTGCGCCTGGAGGACATCAAGTATTTCGTTGCCGCCAACTTCGAGCAAGGACGGGTGGTGGTGAACTCCGAATCGCTCATCCAGAATCCGATGGTGCTCTCGTTCTTCGATGCAATGGACAAGGTGATGCAACCCATCGGCGGAAAATACCTCGACTTCTATCCAGGAAACACCTTGCTTTGGGCGGGTGGAAACATCCAGGGAAAGACGCTTTATCAGATGCTTTGCCAAAACCCCACCATCAAGCAGGTACTCGACAATCCGCTGCTTCCGGTGGATGTGGAATACATCTTCTCGTCCATCGAGGGCGATTTCTCCATCGGCTTTGACAATCAGAACTATTTGCTTTATGCCGATGTGACCAATAGCGGCTTTCTGAAAACGTTCGAAGACCTGCGTCCGTTGCTCGCCTTGACGGGCGGCCAGATTACGCTGGACAATGTGGGCAAGGATGAATATCTGATGCGCACGTATTACGGTAATTTCTGGTTTGGCGTGAAGAACAATCGTCTGTACGTCACCAACAACGGCACGTGGGCGGAAGAAGCCGGACGCACTTACGGAGCCTCGCTCGCCGTGAAGCCGTGGGCAAGCGAGGTGAAGGACAACCGCTTGCTGGCATCGCTCAATATGGCGGAGATGGCGAATATGCGTATCACCCTGACAGGCAATGCCTCGGTGGATGGAGCCATCCAGTTGGTAAAGAGCCAATGCAATTACCTGAATGCCTCGATGACGGATTGGCGTCACGGAAAGGCGGAACTGGTGTTGAAGGACAAGGATATGAATTTGCTTCAATGGCTGGTGGGTATATTGGAGAAAATTTAACTGAATAACTGAATATCTGAATAAAATGAATCATATCACTTTACAGCACGCGTTGCCGCAGGTCTTTGCGGGAAAAGACTTCATCGATTCCGAAGTGTGGCACAAGGAGGTGGAGTTCGAGCGCGGACACTTCTATCAGATAGAGGCGGCATCCGGCACGGGCAAATCCTCGCTATGCAGCTACATCTATGGCTATCGCAACGATTACGAAGGCATCATCTC
>JAFQBF010000104.1 GCA_017416735.1 Bacteroidaceae bacterium
ACCAACGTCACCTTCGAAAGGTCGGCTTGTTTCAACTCCCGCCAATAAAGCGGAGTCATCTTGCCACTCAGGATATTGCCCGCCACATAGCCCGAAATCGCCACCGGGTCTTTGGCCGACGAGAAAGGAGGAGCGTAGGCATGCTCCAATCGGGTGAGATCTTCAACGGTCGCCCCGTTCTTAATGGCCAAGGCATATTGGTCGATTCGCTTATCGACTCCATCGTAACCCACTATCTGGGCACCATACAAGCGTCCGTCGGTAGGCGAGAAGGTAATCTTGATGTCCATTTGCAAAGCTCCCGGATAGTAACCGGCATGAGAACCCGAATGGATGGTGGCCGACAGGTAAGGAATCTCCATCTGCTTCAATCGCTTAGCGGGCAACCCCGTAGAAGCCACGGTCATGTCGAACACCTTGGCGATGGAGGTACCGATAGAACCTTCGTATGTCTGCGTATTGCCGAACACCATATTGTCCGCCACGATACGAGCCTGACGATTGGCTGGGCCTGCCAAGAAGTTCAACCAAGGCTTGCCGGTAATCGGGTGGGGAAATTCAATGGCATCGCCCACGGCATAGATGGCCTCATCCGATGTCTGCAAATACTCATTCACCCAGATTCCTCGCATTTCGCCCAACTTCAATCCGGCTTCCTGAGCCAAGGACGTTTGTGCCCGCACACCGATGGAGAGCAACACCAAGTCAGCTTCCAACTGGATGCCCGACTTGAAATTCACCTTCAAACGACCGTTCTCACGGGCAAAGGATTCTACGGCTTGCTCCAAATAGAGTTGTACGCCTTTCTCTTGCAAATGTTGATGAACGAGGGAAGCCATCGAGAAATCAATCGGCCCCATCACCTGATTGGCCATTTCCACCACCGCCACTTGGGCACCGGCATGATGCAAGTTCTCCGCCATTTCCAACCCGATGAATCCGCCACCCACAATCACGGCACGCTTCACGGGATTCGTTTGCATATAATTCTTGATTCTGTCCGTATCAGCCACATTACGCAAAGTAAAGATGCCTTCACTATCGATACCCGGCAGGGGAGGACGCACCGGCGATGCACCCGGAGAGAGCAAAAGCTTGTCATAAGATTCGGTATATTCACGACCGTCAGAAGTGCGGACATGCACCAACTTCTTGTCGGCTTCAATACGAGTCACTTCGCTATTCACCCGCACATCGATGTTGAAACGCTTGCCGAAAGCCTCCGGCGTTTGAACGAAAAGGCGGTCACGTTCTTCAATCACTCCGCCTATATAATAAGGTAAGCCACAATTGGCATACGAGATGTATTGTCCCTTTTCAAAGAGAATAATTTCCGCTTGTTCAGTGTTACGACGAATACGGGCCGCTGCGGTAGCACCACCGGCTACACCACCCACAATCAGATACTTAGGATTCGAGTTTGCTTTCATAGTCAGTTATTGCTTTTTATATGTATTAATAATCATTTATTTATTTCCTTTGGAAACTATTGCAAAGAAAATATATTCTTTTCATATTACAAAGTTTCCTATGGAAAATATTTTTTTATTTAACATTAATTGGGAAGTAGGGGTATAAAAAAAGGGATATTCAGCTTGTATTGACTGAACATCCCCATATCTGTCGGAAGAAAAACTGTTATTCTGTCTTGGTGATGGCATATACCGCATCCTTGCCTAAAATCTCCGCACAAGTGAAGAGGGAAGTCATGCTGACACCCAACAAGCCATGCAAGGTAAGACTCTGTCCGGTCAAAAGCAGATTAGGTATCGGTGTCTTCGGCGTGAGCAAAGTCATCATCGGGCTATGCCAATCCTTGCGCACTCCGTATGCCGAACCTTCAGGAGTAGCCGTATAGTCACGATAAGTCAGCGGGGTGCTGCTGAATCGTGCTTCTACCATATCACGCAATCCCGGGATGAAGGTCTCGGCCAATGCAATGCACTCATCCGATTTCCGATTTTTGAACGCACAATAATCTTCCCCTCTACGTCCTACGGCGGTGTCGCTCCATTGTGCCACCTTGTCCCAAGGCATCGGTGTGACAATATCAACATAACGGGTATAAGAAGAACTGTCCTCCGGTACACGACAACATACCAGAACACCCGAAACCGGTTCGTTGTCTAAATAATACGTCCATACATTCGGTTTCTTGTAGATGTATTGGTTCCAGTTGAAATACTTCAAGGTTTCGGGCTTGAGAATCAATGAAGTAGTGAACATTCCGTATGTATTGGCCAACGAATGGATGCGTCGGCGATAAACCTTCTTGATTTTCGAACTTTCCTTCACCAAATCTACGGTTACGGCAGGGTGAGCGTCACTGATAAACCAATCGGCCTCATAGCGGTCACCGTTTACGGTGAGTGCCGCCACCAATTTGCCATCCTGCTCTATCAACTCCTGTACACCGGCATTACAAATGACCTCACCTCCCATACTTCGGATGTCTTCAATCAACGAATCCACCAACAACGAACCGTCGCCCTTCAGTCTCCACGAGCTCTCGATAAAGCTATTGTTTCCCTGTGCAAACGTGTAAAGGGGCAAGGTATCCTTGTCCAACTCCATCTTGAGCGACGAACCGCAAAGCACATTTCTCAACAAAGGATCGTGGAAAGTTTCGTTCAGGAACTCGTATGCACTTTGGCTGAACAAAGAAGTGTTGAAGAAATCCACTTCATCCCTCGGCAGGATGGCATCGTGCAGATGCCGGCCAATTTCTCCCATCACATCCGCATAACGACGCAAGCCTTCACGCTCGGCAGGGAAGTCGTGCGACAAGGTTTCGACAAAATTATCCAATCCTTCAGCGTATGCAAAATTCCGGCCTTCTATCATCACACGGTCGAATCCCTCGGCATCCAGATGCTGCCAAGGCAAATCCATCAGATTCATGTATTTAAAGATAGGATAGAGGGAATTTCCCGGTGCAAGACCACCCACATAATGCAATCCCGTATCAAGCGCAATTCCTTTCCGACGGTAACTCTGCATACATCCACCCGGATGCAATTCTTTCTCAAGCACACAGACACGCCGACCTTGCTTGGCCAAAATAAAAGCACATTGCAAGCCTCCAAGACCGCTGCCTATGATGATAATATCGTATTTCAATGTTATTTCCTTATTATTAAAATGGTGTATTTCCCTCTCCAATTAGCGTAGCGAGATTAAATCGGGTGCAAAAATAGGACAAATCGATGAGAAAATAAAACTTCTTTGCCATAAAATCAAAGAACAATTCCTCGTCTATATAAGATTAACTTGCAAAATTCGTGGAATTTTACGAATATTGCAGATGTAAATATCAATCATACAACTATGAAAAGTTTCGGACAAAAAGCGTGGATGCTTCCACAACCCGTGCTGATTATCGGCACATATGACAACGAAGGAAATCCCAATGCCATGAATGCCGCTTGGGGCGGACAATGGGATGCTAAGGAAATCATGATTTCGATGGGTGCTCATGCCACCACGGAAAACTTGAACCGTTGCGGTGAGTTTACCGTAGCCTTTGCCACCCGCGATACGATGATTGCTTCGGACTATGTAGGCATCGTGAGTGCCAAGAACGACCCTCTGAAGATGCAGAAGGCCGGTTGGAATATCGCCAAGGCCGAACATATCAATGCCCCCGTTTTCACCAACTTCCCCATGACGTTGGAGTGCCGCATCATCGAGAAGATAGGCGAAAGCCCCGAAGGCTATAACATTGTGGCCGAAATCGTGAACGTCCTGGTGGATGAAAACTACTTGGGCGAAGACGGAAAACCGGATGTGGAGAAGATGCAACTCATCACTTTCGACCCCGTCCACCTCGGCTATATCGAATTGGGCAAACGTGTCGGCAATGCCTTTGCGGATGGCAGGGCTTTGAAGTAATCGCTACTTTGGTAAATGAATATCTCCCGTCAGGATACTTTCTTGGCGGGAGTGATTTTAGATACAATTCTATAAAAACATAGATAAAAAAATACCTAAAACATTAGGATATATCCCTCCAAATTTGTTTCTTTGCAAAAACGGAAGAAGATGAACAAACAAATCATAGATAGCATCAAACAGACACTCCACCAACACTTACCAGCTGGCGGACGTGCTTTGTTGTTCGGTTCGCAAGCACGTGGCGATGCCCATACCGGTTCCGATTGGGATATCCTCATCATACTGAACAAGGACAAACTGCTTCCTGATGATTATGATAATGTCACCTTCCCACTGACGACACTTGGTTGGGATTTGGGCGAACAAATCAATCCCATTATGTATTCCGCCAAAGAATGGGAAGCCAGCCGAATTACTCCATTTTACCAGAATGTTTTACAAGATGCCATTGTTTTAGCATGAAACTAAAAGAAGAAGAACGCAACACCCTTGTTAGGTTACAAATGGAGAAAGCCCATTTGTTTTTGCAGCAAGCCGACGAGATGTATAAACAACATTATTGGGACATTGCTTCCAATCGTTATTATTATGCTTGTTATCATGCCGTCCAAGCCTTACTCATAAAAAATGGTTTAAGTAGCCATACCCACGATGGACTCATCACTTCATTTGGACTCCATTTTGTAAAGACAGGCAAAGTCGATAGAAAATTGGGTGCTTTTCTTTCTCGCATCGAACAATTAAGAAAAAAAGGAGACTACAACTGTTTTTATTCTATATCTGAAGAAGAAATAGCAACTATGATTGAGCCTGCAAAGGAACTGATTTTAAGAATTGAAGAATTAATTGCTGTCTAGACACAAATATCGCCCAATTTGACAAGAAAGAAAACTTCTTATGCCATCAGAAATGGGTTGCCGAACTCATCAAGGATGGTAAGATGGATGCTGCCATGAAACGTGCCGAAGCTTTGGGTAGGAGTGGAGCTTCTTCTTATACGGATGTATGGAAGACGATAAAAGAGATAACTAACTTATTTGTGTTAACAATTTACTTTTTTATGTATTTATGACAACATTATATTGGCAAGTTTTTAAAAATATAGAAAGAGAATTTTTGCAATTGGCAGATGTTATACATATTGACGACAAGCAATTAGGAGTCTATTCAATGAAGATTGCAGATTTGTTAATTAGAACAGTTATCGAAATAGAAGCGATATCAAAAGAATTGTATCTATCCAATGCAGGAGTAATCGTACCTGATGAGGAAATGTATTTTGATACCGTTTGTATGAAACATCTAGACAATCTATGGAATTTGGATAGAAAAGTTGTTTATGTCGTAAATCCCAATTTGTTTTTAGAACAGGAAACGAATAAAATATTAACACCCTTGCATGAAGCGTCCAAACGAGGTACTAGCTCAGTTCTATGGAATAGAGCATATCAAGCAGTAAAATATAATAGGGTTAAAGAACTGGAAAAAGGTAATATTAAGAATTTGTTATCTGCTCTATCTGCATTATATATTCTTAATCTCTACTATAAAAACCAAAAAATAGATAAAGTTAGTCAAGAGCAAGCGAAAAATATTGACAGTAATTTTGGATCAGAATTGTTTGCAGCAAAGACTCACTTTCCTAATGGCTTAAGTAGCGATGGTACATATTCAAAACAAGCAGATTATGATGAGTGCGTATATATTTTTAACTATGAAGCAGAAAGTAAGAAAAATGCTATTGATGCAATAAAATCTGTAAATGATTATTCAAATACGCAAATACAAAAGATTCTTGATGAAAAAATAGAAGAAAGAATATCGAAAGGTTTGCCCGTTACAGAAGAGTGGATTAATGAAGAACGTATAAACGCAATTAAATTAATCGATCCAATCAAAGATGTTCAAGTTCAAAAAAAGCTTGGTGCATTAGGTAAACTCATGTACAATTTAGAATTAAATAAAAATCAGTACTAATTAGAAATAAATAGTATAACAAATATGTCGACTATAGAAAGAACTGACTACAAAGTTTAAATACACTATTTTTAATCTATAAAACGATGAAACATATGTCTGAAAAGAAAAAACAACACTATGTACCACAATCTTATCTAAGACTATTTTCCACAGATAAGAAAAACATTGGTATTTATACAATTGATAATAATATAACTACTGTTGGACCGATAAACAACCAAGCTAGTGAAAAATACTTTTATTCAAAAGACAAAGCTGTAGAAATAGAAAATTATCTCCAAAAAATTGAAAATTTAGGTATTGATTCATTTAAGAAGATAATAAACCATAATGGCTACAAATGGGAAAAGATTGAATACCTCAATGCATATGTATTTATCATAATACAATATGCACGTACTTTATATGCAGTCCAAAAATTTCAAAAACAGACAGAGGATAATTTCTTGAAATATTTTTATTTACATAGTAATTTAAACAAAATAGATCCTCATCTTGTATTCAAAATAGATTCGCCTAGTCTATGGGCTTTAAATATTTATGGGAATATGCTTTCTTGTTGCCTTGACTTAAAATATAAGATTTTAAAAATTGATGAGAAAAACATTTATGAGAAATTTATAACTTCAGATAATCCCGTATGTATATTCAATCCTTTCTTTGATGTTTGTAAAAATATTACTATTGATGAAACAGCATTAGGTCACAAGGGAATAATAATGTTAATAACAATATCACCTAAACATGCAATCATAATATATGATGCTGATACCTATAAAATAGGTAACAGACGTGAATGGATCAATATAACAAATTCCAAAGATATTTCAATCATAAATAAAATAGTTGCTATTAATGCTAATAAAGTTTTATATTATAATCAAACAGAAATAATCGGCCAAGACCTTAAGAATATTACTTGTAATTTTAAAAGCAAAGATGTTAGTAAACCAACAATTGCAACATTCAAAGAAAATTGTTCTTTGTCATTCATGCACTTTTTAAGTAAAATTAAACCGACCTTTAGCATAAGCAATATTACACCTGATTTAATTTTCCGTAAATACACCTTATATTTGTATCATAACCCTCATGTAAAAGAAAGTATAGATAGCAAATGGGGAATAGCTACAGAAGAAGAACGTAAATCTTTTTATAGAAAATTAAATGAGAGTTACATGGAATACAAAAATGCTCAAAATTACTAAAATTGACTAAATCTTCATATTATTAATAATTAAATTTGACGATTTGAAATATTCCCTAATCTCATAAAATGATGATTCGATCTGAAGAATCATACGTTCCTTTTCATGATGTGAAAGTGTTTCGTTTGAATAAATGGAAGACTTCCTATTATTGATGATACAATCGAAAGCGTCATCAATAGTTTTTTCTGAAACTTCTGAAATTCGTCCATTACAACGGTCAAATATAAACTTAATAGTTTCCTTGAACGCTGGCAAATTTTCTATAGCAGATTTTAAACACTTCTTTGCTTTTATGGAATCCAGTTCTTGTTCCAATTTACAAGAGTTATTAAAGAAATCTATCATCATGACATACAAATTTGTGAAACATATATCCATACAACAACTTTTATACTTAAAATGTTTAAAAATTCTATTTCATTCAACAAGTGGTGCCTATAAATGAAATAGCCTGCAAAAGCAGGCTATTTCATATAAGAATGTATTATTCAACGTCCAAAAACCCCATCAAAAAAGCATCTGGATAAACAAATTTCTTCTCACCAAGAGTAAATTTGACATGGATGAATTTAGCGTTCTTGTCAAGTTTCACGACCGTACCTTTACCGAACTTTTTGTGATGAACGATACTATCCACCATTAGGGCCTCCAGACGTTCTTTAATATCTTCATCTGTTTGAACGGGTTGCGGAGCCATCTTAGGCTGATTAGCAGAGGGTGATGAAACGATAGGTTTTGATTGAGTTTGCGATTTTCTTACAACGACCTCATTATCAGCCGATTTAGTTTCTATAACTCCCGAATAAGCACCGTAATCCACATCCATCATCGAGGATTGCTGATTATAGAACAGCTTTTCATATTGTGTTTTTCGTATGGTGGTGTCCCATCCACCCACTTCATCAGCACTATGCTTGTTAACTCCCGTATAAGTGAGACTGGCATCCTCGTAACGCTTGAACTTGAAGATGGCATCGTTCATCAGTGGGGCATTGAATACTCCGAGCGAACAAAGCATATTAAAATCCTCTACACTCAGACCTGTCACCTTTTTGAATAGGCCAGGCTCCAATTGAGTAATCACATCTTTCAGGCACCGTTCCCGATAGTCGGTCAAATACATGAATACAGGAATGCGAGTGGCAAACTTTATCAGCTTCTCTTGAATCTGTTTACGCTTGCTCTTCATTTCCTTTTCTTCGGCTGAGATTTCCTTCTTCTCTTGCTGAGTAGGAGTGGGATTCTCTTTCTTGGCTTTCTTGACAGCCTCGGACTTGTTGATGATGGTTGTGAGGTCGTTGTTCAGATTACGGAATCCCTCAATGTTCATCAATGCCTTCATCGCCTCCGGACTGGCAAGCAAGCGTTTCAAAGTTTCGTTATCCACATTGACAAGCAATGCCGATTCCCAACGCTTGGCCAATAGTGTTGCCGATGTTCCCGCCAAAGCGATATCAAGAATGTCTTGGGCATCCACTTCTTTCATGCTACTACCATCGTAAGCCAATACGGGCAAGAACTTGATGAACTCCCCAACCTTGGCTTCGGGATTGGATTCATTGATGTCCAACCGACAACTATAGTCCGAAATCTGACGCAATGCTCTATCGAGGGCAAAGTCAAACACATAACATTCATTCTTCATGATGGTTTTGCTTCCTTCCTCGTTCTTGACCTCCCACGGACTTTGTACACGGAAGGCAGCTTGGAAATAGGTTTCCGGACTCTTCAGGTTGCGAAGCATAAAGATACCCGTCCATGGTTTTACCGTAACGCCTGTTGTCAGTTTACCACAACTGAGGGTAATCGTCTTTGTCTTCAATGGATTGCCCATAGTTGCTTGCACTGGGTACAATGCATCCAAACCAATACCTGCTCCCGTTCCGGCACATACCACAATCCGATAGTCGTGATAGAATTTGTTTTGCCGTTGAGCAAGCAGATTGGCCATAGCGAAACAAGATGCCACATTCGGCAGGAACCACAATGTATGCGAAAGCACATTGAGCAATCGTGTATCGCTGAATGGCATCGGTGGGCGTTTGTCTTGTCCCAACTTCAAGTCATCCACACTTGCCGGAAGATACGAACCACGGATAAGGTCAAGCCACTTTTGAACCTCGTTCTCATATTTGAATCTGGCCTTATCACCCTTACCCTCAGCTGCGAAAAACAAGTTCAAGTCGAACTCGTCAAACTCGCCAAGTTTGGCTACCTCTTGTATTTCATCAGGCATACGATAGGTGAGCATCACCATTCGTGGCAAGGCCAAATAAGGATTACCGCTACCTTTCCATTCTGCTTTAGCACGTTGTTCATCCGAGTAAGTCCAGTTGAAAATCTGTTCTTCGATAAACTCACCATTGTTGATGGCTCTGAACGGTGTACCCGACAAGAAAAGATAATACCTTGTCGAGATAGGAAGCCATGTTTCATTGATGGCATTGCTTGCTTCGTCCTTCTTATATTTCTCGGCATCGAAGTCCACCGAATTTTCTTCATCTTCCTTCTCGAACAACTCCTTTGCCCGTTCTTTCCATGCACCGAAATGGTATTCGTCGAAGATGACCAAATCCCAATTCGTGGCATGTATAAATTCGTTCTTGGTCTTAATACCTCCGCTTTCGTTGGTACCAAGTAGGTCTTGAAACGAACCGAACACCACGATAGGCCGTGATTTGTCAGCTTGGCGAAACTCTTGGTCGATATTCAAGTTGTTATTGCGTGCATCCTTATTGGAAATGTATTGCCATCCTTCGAAATCGATATGCGATACGAGGTCTTCACGCCATGCCGATTCTACGGCAGGCTTGAATGTCAGAATCAAGATGCGTGACAACTTCATTTTCTTGGCTAACTGATAGCTGGCAAAAGTTTTACCGAAGCGCATCTTGGCATTCCAAAGAAACTTCGGAACTCGGTTAGGCTCTTCTTTCAAAGCTTGTTCGAAGTATGTCCTTGTTTGCTCTACGGCACGGTATTGTTCCGGACGCATCGTAAAGTTCTGTGTCCTGTTTTCTACATTGTCAGAACCAGTGCGTAATGAAAGGATAGCTGCTTCCACATCATCCTTGGTACATCTGAACCACTCATCCGTTTTATCAAGCGGATTCAAACGAGAGTGTCCCTTTCGTTCAAGGATTTTGTGTACATCCTTATCCGTAAAGCAAGAGCCATCGTTGGTCATGGCAGACTCTACCAATACAATTTCATAGGCAATCTTACTGGTATGAAGCTGTTCGTCAATACGTTCCTTTGCGGTACGGTCTGTATAACCAACCTTCAAATATCCTCTGTGCGAATCTACTCCTGGTAATCTATAGGCATAGATGGTAGGAGTAATGCTTGGGCGTTGGGGGAAATAGTTTTGTTCCATCATATTACTCCATTGGTTTAATCATTGATTCGATAAAATCTATCTCAGCTTTGTCTAAACCATATTTCTTATATAGTTCTACATCGCTCCAAGCTCTAGAAAAATCTTGAAGAGGTACAAGAGAGTAAACATACTTCATGCTATTTTGAGTTATTTTAAGCATAGATACCATAAAATGGAAGAAACGTCCTTGCATATACGTTAATGCATTAAGAGCTTCTTGTTCATTCACAAATGGACCTACTGATAAATAAGTCTCCGTACAAACACTATTTGGCTTTACACAAAATGAGTTAAGAAAGTCCGTTCTAGAATCTCCAGTACCCCAAGCTTTAGGTATAAAAATTTTATATTTATCAATCAAATTATGATTCTTACGTATTTCTGAACGTGCTATATATCCAAGGCCTTCTTTTCTCCAACCATTATAATAGAAATTAACGGCTTTGTCAAATTCCTTGGTTGTATAATTGGGTTTTACTCTTTTATAACTACCTTCAACACGAACATCAAATCCAAATGGATCATTTGCCGTTATAATCTCATCAAACGTTTTTTCACGTAACGAACGAACTTTATGCAATATACTAATTTGTTCATGATATCTTAAAAACGTTTTCATATTGGGTTCTAACAAAGGTCTAATAGATTCCGAATTTATATTTGAATCTGTATGTGTTATAATATGACATAATCCTTTACTGTTACTTTGCCAAAGGAAATAACACACTCCACCTTTAATCTCAACACCAGGAAAACAATCTGATGCATTTAAAAAATCATGTAAAATTCTAATTCTATCATCATGCAACATTTTATCTCTAAAATCATCCAATCCTCGACCACCTGAGAACCATCTTGAAGGAATAATCATTGTAAGGTATCGTGGATTTAGTTTAATGGCAGTTTCAACAAATTTATGATATATCGGCATCGCACTTGAACCTGTTCCTCCACCATCACTCAACTGATAAGGCGGATTCCCTATAATCACATCAAATTTCATATTGAATACTTTGTTTACATCTAAGTTGTGAATAAATTGATAAGCATGAGTTTCGAGTTCAGCACCACGGTCGTACTCACTTTTCGAAGCACCACAATACACACATTTCCCGTCTTTCCAAGTATGCTTGATTCGTTGATAGATAATGTTCCCTTGTGGCTTGTCTTCCGGGAACTGGTATGCCGACCAAGGACTGCTTGGGAATTTACTACAATAGACACTACGTCTGGAAAGCAAACTGGTAAGTTCGGTGATAGCAATACCAAAGAGTTGACGGGAGAAGATATGCTCCAAACGCTTTTCAAGGTCGGGAATCTGATATTCGAGACCTTTTATCAATCGTTTGGCAATCTCTCTGAGGAACACACCACTCTTGCAACAAGGGTCGAGGAAGGTGGTATCGGGATTTTCAAACAACTCTTGTGGAAGCATATCAATAATCTTGTTGGCCAGTTCGGGAGGTGTAAACACCTCATCATTACTAAGATTAGCTATGCACGACAGTACGTCCGGATTATAGACGTTGTGAAATAAACTATTCTCCATAATCTTGTACTTTTTTATAGTGAGTAATGTATCTGCGTAAGAAGATGCCGCCTTCTTCCTTTTGCTCTTCGGTGAGGGCAAAGAGGTTTCCCATACCATCTTCCTTACTTGTATCGTTATGAAGCAGAAGGTCTGCCATGGTATAGTCGGAGCGTTGCATTTGAGTACCATTGATGAGTGTCCATTCAGAGAATACAATAGGAGCTTGGGTATCGTTGCCATGGGCATCCACACACATCAGTGTCAATGCATTGCCATTGATGATATTCCGATGAATGATGAACTTGGCTGCTTCGCGAGCTTCGTCCGAAGTCTCGGCTTTACAATGATCGGTGTACTCGGCATCCCAAATAGAAAAAAGACGTTCGCGACAAGCTTCCACATTGTCGTTCATAATGTCCACTCCATAAAGGCTTCCGATAGCCACGATGGATAACTTTTCGTAATCACGAGGACTTTTCTTATATTTTCTTCTGAGTTCGGAAAGTTTACGTTTGAGGATGGCGGAGAGGAAATTCCCATCGCCACAAGCCGGTTCCAAGAAACGGGAGTCCGGACGCAGACACTCGTTCGCCACAAGGTCGAGCATAGCGTTTACCTCACGTTCTGCGGTAAACACTTCACCCCGTTGCGATACTCGCTCCTTGGATTTTATCTGTGAGGTTTCTTGTTTGGACATTGTCGTAGTACCCCTAAGTGTTTTTCATGGTCGAGGACTACGGCAACCACATGTTCTTCAATGATGATAAGGACATAAAAAAAGCGTGAAGCCCTGCACTATGCTCGCTTCACATCTTGAGGCTCGTAGGAATTGCCCATCCTGTTGAAGCGAGCAACGCAGAAACCCCACGCCGATATGTATAACACACCGACTACACCGATAGTTCCATTGGTGTACGGATACACCAATGGCTATCAAGCATAGTGCGGGTATGTATATAGCACACCCACGGGGCATCTACCGTTGCTTGGTCTTTAACAGGATTTTGAAATTTTCCTACGATTTCAAGATGTCAAAACCAAAGCGTAGTAAACGCCTTTCATTATGTCTGTTCCACAAAGGAACATGCAAAGCTAAAAAATAGTTAGGA
>JAFQBF010000105.1 GCA_017416735.1 Bacteroidaceae bacterium
CAACATCGCCGAAATCAAGGTACTCGACCAGTTCAAGATTCATACCCAACTGAGCGAATACTACATCGACCGCATCACCACCGGCTTGCCTGCCACCGTAAACTATCAAGGCAAAAAGTACCCGTTGAAAATTACCAAGGTAGTTCCTGAAGTGAAAGACCGTATGTTCGATGTCGATTTGGTTTTCACTGGCGAGATGCCCGAAAATGTACGTGTGGGCAAGAGTTTCCGTGTACAAATTGAATTGGGACAGCCCGAAGATGCGCTTGTCATGCCCCGTGGCAACTTCTACCAAGCCACCGGCGGACAATGGATATATAAGGTAATTGGAGACAAGGCCATCCGTGTTCCTCTTACCATCGGTCGCCAGAACCCGCAGCAATACGAAGTGACCGAAGGATTGCAAGCCGGAGACCAAGTGATTGTCACCGGATATGACACCTTTGGCGAAGCAGAAGAATTAATACTTAAATAAATCAACAGACATGAAAACATTGACATATGCGGCACGTATCGTCACACGGATGAAAGCTTATAGCATCATCTGTGTATTGGGACTGGTCATCAGCTTGGCCGGTACAGCCACCTTGGTACGATACATTCATCAGGAACTCACGGTGGACCATCACTTGAAGGACTTGGACAACCTCCACTTACTGACAACCCACATCGCTACCGAAACAGGAGCTGTCAGACTAAGCAACAATCGGAACTGGAACAGAGAGAAGCATTTTGTAGATCCGCTGAACCATCCTACGGTCGATAAGTACACCAACATTGTCGTGTTACCGAAAGGAGAAGTGGGAAGAGGGAAACAACACTTTGCCGTCAGAGCCATTGCAGTAGATACAGCCTTCTTCCAACTGATGCCCTGCGAAACAAGCATCGGAGTAACCGACAAGGTTCCTCCCACCGGTATCATCCTGAACGAAACAATGGCTGAAAAACTCTTCGGGAAAGAAAATCCGATAGGAAAAGGACTGACCTTCGGAGGGAAGAACGTGACCGTAAGCGGTGTGATGAAAGCTCCTGCTACCAAAGCATCATTTGTATTCGATGTCATCTTGTCCGAAAAACTTCAAAGAGAGTGGGTCGGTTCAGGAAATGCCAGCCTATTCAATTTAGTACGCCTGCATCGTCCTGAAGACTTGGAAACCATCAATGCGGCACAGCCAAGCCTCAAACTCAGATCATGGGGAAACAATGAAACCCGTTTCCAACTGACACCTCTGAAAGAAAACTACTTCAATGAGAAACTTGAACTTTTTGGAGCGAAGATGTTCCCCAAAGGCGACAAAAGCGGTATCTACATCCTTGTTCTGGTAGCCGCCCTGTTGTTTTCCATCGGTGTGCTCAACTACTTGAACCTCTATATGGTCATTATGCAGAAACGAGGCATCGAATTCGGCATCAAGAAAGTGTTCGGAGCCAGCCGTTGGGCTTTCTTCAAGCAACTTTACACGGAGAACTTCCTGCTCTCTGCCACTACACTCTTGTTCGTGGGTATGATTATCGAAATCACCGACAAGATACTGGTCAGCGTTTTGGGAATTCCCCTTCACAAGAATGTTGCATTCGATACAGGGTTATACCTCAGCATCCTGTTCGTCTTTCCGTTCATCACGATGCTCTATCCCTACTTCCGCCATGTGTATAGCCGTCCGGTATCTTCCATCAAGGGCATCCGGCAAGGAGGAAGTTCGCTCTTGTCGCGCAGCTTGTTCCTGACGGTACAATACGTCATTACCTTTGGCCTTATTGTGGTTTCCATCTACTTTGCCAAGCAACTGAACGAAATGCTGAATGCAGACTTGGGAATCAACACAAAGAACATCATCCGCTGCATGTTGATACCAGCCGAAAACCGGGACAACGTGATACATAATATGGAAGCCTGGGAAAGAAAACGCGAACAAGACAAGCGGAATGCTGCCCATATCACCCATACGCTCAACTCCTGCCCCGACATCATCGCATGGAGCGGAAGCGATGAATTATGGAATGCTTCTTCAAGCAATTACCCTATCGGGAAGAAAGCCGGTACCGACAATGAATTCACCGAAGGGAACATTTCCTCTTTCTCGTCCAACGACATTAGGCTGTTCGATTTGGAAATCGTGGAAGGACGAGCTTGGGATGACAATATCGACCAGTTTTCACAATACAGACTCATCATCAATGAATCGGCCAAGAAAGCTATGGGCATAACAGACATCCATACGGATATGATACAGACCAAAGACCGCTTGTGGTGGAACAGCGACATGGATTGTAGCGGTAATCCGCCTTTCCAGATTGTGGGAGTCGTCAAGGATTTCCGCACCAGCCATTTGTCCCGGCAGGCATCTCCTATGATTTTTATTTTCAATCCATCTTCCGGCGAATATTTCCATCCGGGTCATCACATCCTTGTCCGCTATCAACCGGGCAAACAACAAGAGGTGCTGAAAGTATTGGCCAACCTCCGCAACGAAGTGGCTGGCGAAGGTGACTTACAATACTCCTATCTGGAAGATGAAATTGCCAAACGCTTTGAGAACGACAAACGCATTGTCCGTATCTATCTGACCTTTGCTGCCCTTGCCATCGCCGTATCGTGCCTGGGATTGTTCGGTTTGTCGTTGTTCGAAATCCGTCTGCGCTATCGTGAAATTGCTTTACGCAAAGTGCATGGAGCCAAGGTGAGCGACATCTTCCAGCTGCTCTTCAAGCGTTACATAATATTGCTGGGCATATCGGCTCTCATCGCCTTCCCTATTGCCGTATTCTTCATTCAGAAATACATGGAAGACTATGCTTACCGTACCCCTATTTCATGGTGGATATTCCTGTTGGCATTGCTCATCGTGGCATTCATATCAGGCTGTGTCCTGTTCTGGCAAATAAGCAAGGCTGCGAATATCAATCCGGCTATTGTGATGAAAAGTGAGTAAACTAAAATGAAAAAGACATGAAAACAATCCTATACGCTATCCGCTTCTTATCAAGAAGCAAATCATACACCATTATCAACCTGCTGGGCTTGGCATTCAGCTTGGCTTGTTGCATCATCTTGATGCGGTACATCCACCGGGAACTGACGGTGGACACCCATTGTGTGGACAGAGACCGTACCGTTATGGCCGTTCGTGATATGGACGGTTCCCGCTACATTGGACAATTAGAGCATGTGGATGACTTTCTGGACAAAGAAGCTGTCCGCAAAGACGACATTCTGCAACGATGCGCATTCATCACCCATAAAAAGACTAATTTGATATACGATGAACAAAGCTTTACATCCGATGTGTTTATAGCCGACTCCACCTTTTTCTATTTCTTCGACTATTCTGTAGTAGCCGGTGAAGCCCGACTGACAGCCCCCGACGATGCCGTCTTGACCCGACGCTTTGCCGAGAGAGTGTTTGGCAAAGAAAGCCCGGTAGGCAAAAGCATGACCTTCAACAACAAGATTGTAACCGTACGTGGCGTGATAGACGAACCGAAGAGCAAGTCTTCACTGAACTTCGATGCTTTGCTGTCCATCTATCTGAATAACGGGGAAAGAGGTTGGGGACAACTCATCAGCGAGTTCATACACCTATCCGACCACGTCGATTTGAATGCCCTCAATGCCGAATGCAATGTGTATCGGGAAGACAAACAAGGTAAATTACGCTATGAAGTCATCACCCTTCGTGAAGCTTACGAGCATACCAACCCTTTCAATACCGAACTATTCCGACACACCAATATGACTTACATCTATTTACTCTCGGGTGTGGTTCTACTCCTTTTTCTGGTGGGCGTTCTCAACTTTGTCAATATCTATATGGTGCTGATGATGACCCGTAGCAAGGAGTATGGTATCAAGAAAGTATTCGGCTTGCAAGGTTTCCCGCTCTTCGTGCAGATATGGCTGGAGAACCTCCTGCTCATCGTCCCTGCCCTGTTGGTAGCTTGGCTCTTGATAGAGATTACCCAAATTCCTGTCAACCGATTGTTCCAAGAACCTATCGGTTACACTTGGTTCGACCTTCATCTGTCGTTAGGATTCGTACTTGGTATGCCTGTGCTTACCGCTATCTATCCCTACATCCGCTACAACTACCGCACGGCCATCACCTCCATGCGGAGCATCGGTACGAATCGTCAGTCAGTACGTGTCCGTATGGCCTTCCTCTTTGTGCAATACATCCTTACGATAGGCATCATCGTGGTGTCGCTTTACTTCGGCAAGCACCTTGACTTCCTGCAAAGCACTCCTCCCGGCTTCCGCACAGAAAACATCCTGATGGCCGACCTCCAAAAGGAAAGAAGGAACTACGGAACCGCTACCAAGGAAGAGATACAAGCCATTTGGAAACGCACTGACCAAGTGAAGCAAAAACTGAACGAATGCCCATACATCGAAAACCATATGTATGGAGCAGAACTTTTCCGCAATTATGATTCAGAAGTCATCAATGACAAAGAACAGAGAGTACGATGTGTCACGATATACACTTCCACCAAGTTCTTCAAGATTTTCGACATTCCTGTTATCGAAGGTGAAATACCCGAAGCTAAGGACCATTATGACTACAGAGTGGTATTGAATCGCGCTGCCATGAAAGCTTTCGGATACACTTCACATGACGAAGCCTTTGTCCGTTGGGAAAACGCACAATGGATTTTTTATCAAAACGGGAAAATAGTGGAAGGAGGCAAACAACTGATGCCCGTCACTGCCGTAGTGGAAGATTACTATAACGGACACCTCACCGAAGGTATCCAACCGATGATATTTGTCCTGTCAAGTGACAGATCCGACGGGACAGCCAGTATCCTCATACGCCCAGGTCAGGAAAAAGCCTGCATCGACTATCTGAAGCAAGTGGAAAAGGAAATCTACAACAACGAGGATTTCCAATACACCTGGCTGAAGGACAAGGTACTGGAACTCTACGAAGACGACCGCCAAGTGACCATCATTTACTCCGTCTTTGCCTTGATAGCCATTGCCGTATCGTGCCTTGGCTTGTTCGGCATCTCGCTTTTTGACATCCGCCAGCGGTATCGTGAAATTGCCCTTCGCAAAGTACACGGTGCGGGTATGAAGGACTTGTACCAACTGCTTTTCAAGAAATATTTGACGGTATTGGGAGCCTCGTTTGTGGTAGCAGTTCCCCTCGCCTATTACCTCATCCACCAATACACGGCGGACTTTGTGGTCAAGGCTCCGGTAGGCATCGGCATCTTCGTCATCGCCTTGTTGCTGGTGGCACTCATTTCCATGGGTACCCTCTGGTGGCAGATACGCAAGGCAGCAAACATTGACCCGGCTACGGTGATGAAGAGCGAATAATTACCGTAACTCCTTACACTCCTGCCACCACACTATAACTCTTTGTATGTCAACACGTAAAGGGTGGCAGGAGTGCAAGGACTTTTCACCAATCCCTTGGGTAAAA
>JAFQBF010000106.1 GCA_017416735.1 Bacteroidaceae bacterium
ACTTTGAAGCCCAGAGCACCCAAAGAAGCAGCTGCAGAAGCACCTGCCAAACCAGTACCAACAACGATGATGTCAAGACGACGCTTGTTGGCTGGGTTCACCAACTTTTGGTGAGCTTTATAATTGGTCCATTTTTCGGCTAATGCGCCTTCAGGAATTTTAGAATCTATAGTAGCCATAATAAATTTATGATTTAAGATTGATGAATGATGAGATTAGCAACCGCCGCACAACCAATAGTACAATACAACAACGGCAAAGCCCAGAACTACGATAGTAGAGTAGATGTTACCAATCACTCTCCAACGTTCGAACCAGATTTTGTTGTTCCATCCCAAAGTGTGCAATGCACTCCAGAAACCGTGAGTAAGGTGGAACCACAAAGCAGCCAACCATACCAAGTAAAGGATAGAATAAACAGAGCATCCGAAAGTGTTCTGAATGTGATATACACCGTCAGTAGCATAAGTTACGTCAGCGTGGATACCCAACATGTGAAGAACTTCCGGCAACTGCATCTTAGCCCAGAAATTGAACAAGTGCAAACCCAAGCCCAACAATACGATGATACCCAAAACGAGCATGTTTTGAGAAGCCCATTCCACACCCTTCGGTGTAGCGTTGACAGCATAACGTTCGCTACCACGGGCAGCACGGTTCTGCATTGTCAACCAGAAAGCGTACACGATGTGAACCACTACCAAGAAACCAAGTCCGGCAGTAGCAACCAAAGCATACCAGTTCGCACCCAAGAACGCACAAATCATGTTGTAAGCCTCTGCAGAGAAGATTGCAACAAGATTCATCGCCATGTGAAATGTAAGAAACAGGATAAGGGCGAGACCGGTAACGCTCATCACCACTTTCCTACCAATAGATGAATTACTTAACCACATAAATGATTGATTTTAGAATTATTTAATTTGTTAAACGAATATTTCACATCCAAACATAGTGTTTTTCCTTGCAAATTTAGATTTAATATTCGGTAAATACAAACAATTCAAGAAATAATTCTCGCTAGAATGGCTCTCTTGTGAAGATTATTCGCTAATATAGCTGAAAAAACAAGAATATTCCTAACTTTGCAGCGAAAGACGATTGACTGATATATGAAAAAAGGAATTATCTTATGGCTGATTGGACTGATTATGGCCTCTCAGCTTCCTGCCCAGAATTGGGACATCAATACGGTGAAAAAAGTAAATGGCTGGGAGATGCATGATCTTAGCCGAGGTTTATCACATAGTGGCATCATCCTGCCGGTGGGCATTCCTACAGCTATGGGGATTTATGCTTTGATAAAGAAAGACCAGCCCAAACTGAAAGAAGCCATTTATATAGGTACAAGCGTCATTGAGGCTTTAGGCGTGACGTATGCCATGAAATACAGCTTCGACCGCCAACGCCCTTTTGAAAAATATCCGGACAGAGTGCATCCTATCGATACAGAAGACAGCCCTTCTTTCCCATCCGGACACACAGCTGCCGCCTTCTCATTGGCTACCTCATTGAGCATCACTTATCCTAAATGGTACGTCATTGCACCTTCAGCCGTTTGGGCTTGTGGCGTAGGATTGGCCCGAATCAATCAAGGAGTGCATTATCCTAGTGACGTATTGACCGGAGCCGCCATCGGTGTAGGCTGCGCTTTCGTAAATGTATATGTGAACCGTTGGCTAAACAAAGTGCTATTTAAATAAACATCAATATGAGACTAACAGGAAGAAGAGAAAGCAGTCATGTGGACGATCGCCGCCGTAGCGGTGGCAGTAAAAAAACCGGTATGGGTATCGGCGGATTGGTAGTTGCCGCTTTAGTAGTATGGCTAATGGGAGGAAACCCGCTAAGCGTATTGACTCAAGCAGATTTAGGCAGCATGATAACAACGCAAAGCGGAGGTTCTTACGAGCCTACAGCCGAAGAGGAAGCTTTGGCCAAATTCTCCAGCCAAATATTGGCAGGAACAGAGGATGTCTGGACACAAGAGTTCAAAAAAATGGGCAAGACTTATCAACCACCACGCCTGGTCTTGTTCACAGGCAGCGTGCAAAGCGGTTGCGGAGGAGCCAGTTCTTCGATGGGGCCGTTCTATTGTTCAGCCGACCAAAGTGTATATATCGATTTGTCCTTCTTTACCCAGATGAAGAAACAACTGGGAGCTGACGGTGATTTTGCATACGCCTACGTCATCGCTCACGAAGTAGGTCATCACGTACAATATTTATTAGGTATATTGGACAGTGCCCACCAGCAGATGAGCCGTGTCAGCGAAAAGGAAAGTAACCGCATCAGTGTCCGTCTGGAGCTGCAAGCCGATTACTTTGCCGGTATCTGGGCTTACCATGATAACCGTATGTTTAATTCTCTGGAAGATGGTGACATTGAGGAAGGGCTCAACGTAGCATCAAAAATTGGGGATGACTATCTCCAGAAACAAGCCCAAGGATACACCGTTCCTGACGCATTCAACCATGGTACTTCTGAACAACGAGTTCGATGGTTACGCAAAGGCTTGAGAAATGGAGACTTGAGAGGTGGAGACACTTTCAGTCCTGCTTATAGTGACTTATAATATTGCCCGCGCAATGCTCCTAAAATGCTCTCAAAACCCACAAGATATAAAAACCCCGTAATCCATTCTTTAATTTCAGACACGGATTGACCAAACCGTGACTGAAATCAACCAAACTAAGACACAAATTGCTTAATCCGTGACACGGATTAACTTTTTCATCAACATCTTTCGGGGAATATATATATAAAAAGACAATGTGGGTGTACATAATGTATTTTAAGCACACCCACATTGAAGCATCGGCAAATAAAAGGGAACTTCAGACAGGAACGGCACTATAACCGATTCTTTTTCAGAAGGCCTGAAGTTACTGAAGAACTTAAAGCTTTTCATCCAAACAATATAGTACGCTGCTCCTTTCGGCTCCGTTCAGCCTCGAAACAGATGCGGTGACTTTCTACCGATTGTTCAATGCTTGTAACCACATTTCTTCGATTCTCTTGAATGGCATCTATAAAATCGGCAACGATATTCAAATCTGCACCAGCATGGAAAGGTTGGTGAGCCAAATCAGAGAAATCGTACACCTCCTCTTTCGCTCCACGAAAACGGCATACTTTCAAACGGGTTTCATCACCATCAATTTCACCTTCAGTCAAACAGATGTGCGTCTCCCGATTGTCCTTCACCGTGAAAACATCCATTGAGAAATTTATAGTCACCTCACTCTCCATCTCCATGGAAACAATCTGATGATCTACCACATCATTGTCACAACGATAGACACAACGACCATAAAGCCCATATCGTAGCTGCTCCTCGATAACCTCATCAATGGTCTTACCCTCCGGTACATCAAAATTAGCAATCCAGTCCCGACGTACACGATAAAGATCGACGGCTGAAAAGGGACATCTGCTTTCCACTTTGCAATCTACACATCGGGCAGCAGAGCCTTCGGGTGCATTTTTCTCCTTGAACCAACGCAAAGAGCCAAAAGAGGTAAGCTTACGGCAAGGAGTCTTTGTTAGCCACAACAAGAAGTCAATATCGTGACAACATTTAGACATCAGCATGGGATTCGTCACCGCTTCCTTCCTCCACAATCCCCGCACAAAGCCATGGGCAGTACGGTCCAATCCTACCGAAGTGCGATGATTGATGGAAATGATATTCCCTAACTCACCAGAATCTACCAGCTCCTTGATTTTCATGAAATAGGGATGATAGCGAAGTACATGACAGACGGACACCAATACGTCATGCTTACGGGCAGCCTGAGCAATGTGCATACATTCTTCCAACGTTTGGGCGATGGGCTTCTCCAACAAGATATGATATCCTCGCTCAATAGCCTGCATCGTTGGTTCGAAGTGCATATTCTCTGGAGTACAGATCATAACAGCGTCGGCTTCGACTGGATGTTGAAAGAAATCCCGATAATCTACAAAACATTGACTTGCATCCAAGCTGAAACAATCCGCTACATGCTTTCGACGAATGTCATTCAGCTCCACTACACCAACCAGCTTCACCTTGTCCGGATGCTGCTTGACGTATTCCAAATATTTGTTTGTACGGTTACCGGCCCCTATTGCAACAATAGAGACCGGTCGCCTTGACTCATTCGAATGTATGCTCATAAATATTATTTACTCAAATCCTTGATACGGACATTGCGGAACTTCAAGCCTTCGCCATGTCCCAAGAAACCAATGTGGCCGCTCTTGTTGAACAAGCCCGGGTGATTTTTCTTGTCAACGGTGTATGGATTCGTTTTTGAACCATCTTTAGAGACATTGTTTCCCTTACATGCCTTGCGGATGTTACCGTCCAAAATAACTTCACCATTTACTGTTACTTTTACGCGATCGCCCTTTACCACGATTTCTTCCGTATTCCAAGTACCCAATTTCGGAAACTTCACACGCTTTGCCGGAATAATGCCATATACGGAACCATGCTGCTGATATTCGCGCAAATTTTTGTAGATAGGAGCATCATGGTCAAGAATCTGGATTTCCATTCCATGGTAAGCAGCATCCACACCCATCGGTGTACGAATACCCACGCCATTGTTCACGCCTTCTTTCATGAAGCAGAATTCAAAGCGGAATATAAAATCACTATATTCTTTCTTCGTATAGAGGTTACCACCATTACCATAATTGGCGCTTACACAAATAGCACCATTCATCGGTACATAATCAATGGTATTACCTACCCACTTGCTCATATCTTCTCCATCGAACAAAACCTCGAAACCATCCTTTGCTTCTTCGGGTGACAATTCAAATTTCGGAGAAGTTTCTACAGCCGGAAGCTTTTCCAACATCGACTTGATATCATCGATTGCATAGCCTGCATCGGCATCACCTACAGCCTCGAAACAAGTGATTGCCTTGTTCAACATCGCACGGATTTGTTCACCACCCAATGTCCCGATGTTCTTGGAAACAATCGTACGGACTGCACTTGCCGCAGACGCTGCATTCGGCTGATTATCCATATAAGGTGCTACCACCAACAAGGCCTGATAGGTATGTGTTTCACCCAACAAACCAATCAAACGGTTCTGCAACTTCACATCCGAAGCCAATTCCAATGCCTTGGCATACGACTGGAATTTCTGGATAGGTTTCTGTCCAGACTTTGCCACCAAATCAGTATAACGATTCAAAATAGGCTGTGCATTGGCTTTATCAGCTTGAGCCATTTCATAAAGAACAGGAATCATTTCACCATTGTCAATGGTCAACAGAGCCTTGTAAGCCGCTTGCTTATGATTGCCTTCGTATCCCTTGCGGATTTCAGCAATTGCTTCTGAAGTGCCTACCTGAGCCAATACCGGATAATATAGAGAAACATTGGCCGACTGATTCATACATGGCTGGATAGCAGCCAATTGGGCTTCTTTCGTCAACGGGAGGAGCGCCTTCTTCATAGCCTCTTGAATAGCAGGTACTTCCTTTCCCTTTTCAAGCAATTGCGCCAAACGGTTGAAATGAGACGGTTCTACTACACCCGCCAAAGCCTGGAAAGCAGCTTCGCTGATAGATGCATCTGATGAAGCAAGCATAGCAAATACCTTGTCTGCAGCTTCCTCCATACCACGCAATGAAGCGATACGCAAAGCCGGGAGCAAAACATTCTTTTCACCATCCAAAGCGTTCAGTACACCTGCGTTAACCTTACCACTGAAAGCCAACAAAGCCTTTTCTGCAGCATCCGAATGAGTACCACCCAATTGAGCAACCAAAGCAGACAATGCACTTTCACCACCAATCTTGCCTGCTGCGCCTATGGCAGCCAGAACCACTTCCGTATCGGCAGCAGTCATTTGAGCTATTACATTATCCACTTGCGATGCAACATGATTGGTTCCCAACCAATTCAAGATGTCTGCCTTGACTGTCGCTCCTGATTTTCCTTTCAAAGTCTTGGCCAAGATAGCATACCAAGCCTCATCAGCAATACTCTCAGACAAGCGCAAAGCGTTGACTCTATAATCGCGGTTCGAATCTTTCAATGCTGAAGTTAAATAAGGAAGAGCTTTCTTGCCATCCACTGCAACAATTACATCAAGAGCCGCTCCGCGAACATACGGTTTATCGGTGTCTTTCAACAAGCCCTTGGCAGCTACCACCGCTGACTTGGTTTGACCTTCCTTCACCAACTTCTGCAACAAACGAAGATAAGCAGCTGTAGCGTCACTACTTTCCCAATCATAGTTCACTTTCTTGGCAGCTTTACCCAAAACAGGGATTGACAAAGAAGTACCACATTGTGCCAACGATTGATAAATGGCACGAGCCGTAGCAGCATCCGCATTCTTCAGCCACGCAATCAAAACCGGTTCAGCCGAAGCCAACTTCTTGATACCGGCAGCATGAGCCAAAGTTGCCTTTGGAGCAGCTTCCTTCTTCATCAGGTCAAGCAAAACGTCTTCTGTTCCTGGGATAAAAGTCAATCCAGTGATGGCCCACTCTGCCAAATACTCATCGTTCAAGTATTTTACAAAAACAGGAGCATCCTCAGCTTCACCGCAAATTCTCAGCAAAGTGAGCAAAAACGCTTTGTTCGGGTTGTCAGTACATGCATCCAACGCTTGTGCCAGACCTTTTCTGACCAACGCTTTTTCCGCATCCTTACCTGGTGTGGTAGCATACGCCACTACCCCATTCAAAGCATACTCTACAATTGCATTCTTTCCATCGGCAGCAGGAACCAACATACCAGCCACCTGTGCTATTCCTTCGGCACCGGTCGAAACCAGTTCTCCCATCACTGTATCGAATACTTTCTTCTCTGAAGCAGGAAGCTGATTCAACGCATCGGCAATGATGGTTTCCGATGTGCGCATACGGGCATCTTGCGCCATCGAGCTCCACGGTAACAAAACCGCAAGAGCCAATATGATAAACAATTTTTTCATACGTCTTAATTTCTTCAAATTACAACTTCCAAATTCCTCTCATCGGTTGGTCTATCAATCGGTTGGCAGCCTCGTCATTGATAAACTGCTGTGCTACCGGATCGAAATGCAGGGTACGGTTCAGCCGAAGCGCACACAAGCCCATGTTCACGATGTTGGCACTGCGATGACCGTTCATTTCGTTCAAAGCAAAGAGTTCGCGGTTCTTGATACACTTGATGAAATCGGTGTTCTGAGGTTCCGGATCAGGCAATTCAGCAATGATACTCATGATGTCAGGAGCCGGTTTGCCGTCCAATTCGCATTCAAAGCCTTTGAAGACCTTCCCCTTCGGACCTTCGATGTAAGGCACTTTGTTACCGCTTTCAAAACCTTCGCCTTCGAGCACGATCTGGCAACCGTCTTCATAAGTATAGGTAATCTTGCGCCAAATACCAATGGCATCCGGATGTTGTTGAGGAGCATCTACTTCCACCTTGATAGGGTTGGTATCGTCCTTACCCAAAATGTATTGCACGGGGTCGATGTAGTGCTGACCCATATCGCCCAATCCACCGCCGTCGTAGTCCCAATAACCACGGAACGTAGAGTGTACGCGATGAGAGTTGTAAGGCTTGTAAGGAGCCGGACCCAACCACATGTCGTAATCCAATTCGGCAGGAACGGGTTCTGGAGTCAAGTTTTCCTTACCTACCCAATAGAATTTCCAAGTAAAGCCGGTTGCTCCGGAAATTGTAACCTTCAACGGCCAGCCCAACAAACCGCTGTCCACAAGTTTCTTCAACGGTTCGACGGTCGTACCCAAGCCATAGAAATTATCCTTGAAACGGAACCAGGTATTCAGACGGAAGATGCGGTTGTTCTGCTTGACGGCTTCCACCACCCGCTTGCCTTCGCCGATGGTACGGGTCATAGGCTTTTCGCACCAGATGTCCTTACCGGCCTTGGCGGCTTCAATGGCCATCAATGCATGCCAATGAGGAGGAGTGGCAATGTGAACCACATCCACATTCGGGTCCTTAATCAAGTCACGGAAATCGTGATATGTCTGGAATGTTTCATTGAATTTCTTTTTGCCCAATTCTACCGCCTTCTGCAAATGACTCTTATCAACATCGCAGACTGAAACCAAACGGCATGATTCATTGCTGGTAAAATGGTAGCTGCTTCGACCGATACCGCCTACACCAATAATCCCCTTGGTCAGCTGGTCGCTCGGTGCAACATGTTTGGAACCACCCAATACCTTGCTCGGTACGATGGAAAACAAACCTATTCCACCCATTGTCTTCAGGAAATCTCTTCTATTGGTTCCCATAGTATATATGTTTTTTTGATTTAGATTCTTGTTACCTTGATATTACGCCACAAAACCTTGATACCACCACCGTCGTGAATTTGGAGAGCGATGCGTCCTTGTGCTGCACCAATCTTTTCGTCTTCAAAATCGGTCATCGGTTCGCCGTTCAACCAAGTCTGTACGTGATTTCCTTCTACACGGATACGGAGTGTATTCCAATCGCCTTGCTTCAGGATGTTTTCCTTTTCATCCGGAATCTGCACCAACCAGCCACGTCCATAGGATTCGTAGATGCCTGCTGTATCGTGGTTATAAGGAGCCACTTCGCATTGCCAGCCATGAACCTTTACAGGAGGTTCCACGAACGAGCGGAAGAACACGCCCGAATTGCCGTTGGCCAATTGCTTGAAGTCGATACTGAGGTCGAAATCGTTGTAGTAGTCGCGAGTAGCCAGATAGCCGTATTCCTTGTCCTTGCCGCTTTCGCATACCAAGTGACCGTCGTTGTCCACGTACCAAAGTTCAGTACCGTACGCTTCCCATCCAGTCAAGTCCTTGCCATTGAAAAGCACTTCTTCCACTCCGGTAGTCTTCTTGGGAAGTTCCTTGATTTTGATGTTTCGGAAGGAAGCCGGATAGCCATGGTCCTGCAAACAGATTACACCTCTACGGGCCAAGCCATATTCAGGAGCCATTTCCCATTTGCCGCTACCCTTGCGCTGGAACCAATCATCTGTCCAAGCGTCAAATTCCAAAATCTTCTTACCGTTGAGGTAATGTTCCACATGACCATTGTCGAACACGATGCGTGAATTGTTCCATTCGCCTTGTGGATTCACCGACATCGCTTCCGGATTCGGCAGATACATGGCATAGTCCACACCCAACTTCTGCCATTCTTCGAGCTTGGTAGGCGCATTGGTAGCTTCCCAACCTTCGTTGTCTATCAACTGATATTCAGGACCGGTCACGTAAGGCACCTTGAAGTAAGGGTCTTCCACCACGTGATAGAGCATCCCGCTATTGCCTCCATAAGAGAGTTTCCAGTCCCAATCGAGAATAAAATTATCATACTGTTTCTTGGTCACAATGTACCCCGAGAGGTCACTACCGTCGCCATTGGCCTGGATGCAGCCATCCACCACATGCCACGGCTGTGTCAACGTTTCGCCATTATAGTCCTTCCACCCGTCCAACGTCTTACCATCGAACAACAATTCCCAACCGTCTGCAATTTCAGCTTCGGTCAACGTGTTGTGCTTTTCACCGGCGCAAGATGCCATTACGACCATTGCACCCAACAAGATGAATCCTTTCATATTTTTCATATTTTCGATAATTATAAGATTATGCGCAAAGATACTCTTTTCTTGTCACATATCCAATATTATCGCAGCATTTGTTTCATCGGAAAAAACGCAACTTGCAACCCGCAACTCGAAGTTGAGTTTTGCTTTATTTTCGGGTGTCCTCATCTTGTCCCTGTGCAACCCTATCGTATTATTCTTTTTTTTATTTTAAATTTTATATATAAGGTACATATACGCACATACGCACGCAAAAGGAAATTCAAAAAAAGTTGCGGGTTGCAGGTTGCGCTTTGAAGTCCTCCCCAAAAACGCAATCCGCAACCTGCAACTTTGCAACTTTCACCAATTATCTTTTCGGCATTCGGGCCTAAACGTCAAGGCGTTTCATCTAAAACATCAAGGCGTTTTCTGTTCAACAACTCCAATGCCTTCTTCACGCTCTCGTTCACCACATTGATGGTGTGATAATACTCGTTCATGTCCCAAAGATCGCGGGCAATGAGGGCTTTCAGCTGAAGCTTGATGAGGGGTTCGGACTTCCGGTACTGTTCCTCGTCATACTTCACGCCTTCTTTCTCGCCTTCCGCAATGAGTTGCTGCATCATAGCCTCATCCAGTTCAAAATTCTTGTAGAAGACGGCATAGTCAGGATATTTTTTCGCCCACTCCTCGCGATGGGCATCTATCAGTTGGAAATGCACGTTCAGGAGCACACCCTTGTTGCTCAACCGGCTATGGTATTTGGTGAAGAGAGTGGTATCGACCGGCACGAAATAGTCGGGCATGATGCCTCCACCGCCATACACCGTGCGGCCTTTCTTCAAAGTGGAGCACTTCAACGAGTCGGGGAAATGGATACTGTCGGCACTCATCATCTCGCCCCGGTTGTAACGCTCTATCAGGTCGGCATTGTATTGCTCCGCATTCTCGTAGGGCTTCTGGATGCAACGTCCAGCCGGTGTGTAATAACGGGCCACGGTGAGGCGAATCATGGAGCCGTCGGGCAAGTCGATGGGGCGCTGCACCAAGCCCTTGCCGAACGAACGGCGACCGACCACCAAGCCTCTGTCCCAATCCTGCACGGCACCGGCCACAATCTCGCTGGCCGAAGCCGAGAACTCATCGACCAACACCACCACCCTGCCGCTCTGATGCTTGCCGTCGCCCTTGGCAAAGAACTCGCGACGGGGGTTGCGGCGGCCTTCGGTATAGACAATCAGTTCGCCAGCACCCAAGAACTCGTTGGCAATGTCGATGGCGGCATTCAAGTAGCCTCCCCCGTTGCCTTGCAGGTCGAGAATCAAGTCCTGCAACCCCTGCCCTTTCAGGCTGGCCAATGCGTCCATGAACTCCTGGTGAGTGGTCGCTCCGAAGCGGTTGATTTTGATGTAGCCAATCTTCGGGGTCATCATATAGGAAGCATCGAGGCTATACACGGGAATCTTGTCGCGCTCGATGGTGAAGCCCAGCAATTCGTCCACTCCCTTGCGGAGAACCTTGACATGGACCTTGGTGCCCTTCGGTCCTTTCAGGCGACGGGTAATGTCGTCGGTGGTCATCTTCACTCCGGCTATCAGGGTGTCGTTGACATGGGTGATGCGGTCTCCGGCCCGGATGCCCACTTTTTCGGAAGGTCCTCCCGACACGGGCTGGATGACGAACAAGGTATCTTCCGCCATGTTGAACTGGATGCCGATGCCGTCGAAGTTTCCTTGCAACGGTTCGTTCATCTTCTTCACCTCCTCGGCATTGGAGTAAGTGGAGTGCGGGTCGAGTTCTTCCAACATGCCGATGATGGCGCTTTCCACGAGCTTTCCTTCATCGGTCTCATCGACGTAGAGGTTGGCAATAGCGAACTGCGCCAAGTTGAGCTTGCGCAACAATGTCTGCTTGTTATTTTGTTCCTGGGCTTGCAGGGTGACGATGGCGAGCAGACTGATTAGTAAAACGATTATTTTCTTCATATCATTAATATCTACAATAGTGGGTTAAGTCAAATTTAAACGTCGTAATTTTTTAGACGCTGATAAAACGGATTTTGCGGATTTTGCCTTTTTATACTTTAAAGAACTTATTTATCCGCTGCATCCGATGAATCCGCGTCTAAAAAATAAAATTTGACAAGCCATACGATATTGCCAAGACTAAATTTCCATTCCCTCCGGCAAGAAAGCACTGACATCCTTGCCATAATGCAACAACTCACGGACCACACTCGAACTGACGGCCGACAACTCCGGCTCGGTGAACAGAAAGACGGTATCGATGCCACTCAACCGGCGGTTGATGTCGGCAATGCCTTCTTCATACTCAAAATCCTTGACGGTGCGGATGCCACGGAGGATGACTCCGGCTCCTTGTTCGCTGGCGAAATCCACGGTCAGGCCGCTATAAGGCAGCACCTTGACACGAGGTTCGTCGGCATAGAGCTTGCGGATGCTCTCCACCCGTTTCTCGACGGACATCAGGCAACGCTTGCCTTCGTTGATGCCGATGCCGATGATGACTTCATCCATAAAGGCCAATGCCCGCTTCACGATGGAATGATGACCCAGGGTGAAGGGGTCGAATGAGCCGGGGAATATTGCACGTTTCATTTTTAGTTATCTAATTATTGTCATCCAGAGGAGTGAAACGAAGAAGATCGGTAACATCCACGTTTTTCGGCTGCGCTATGCTACCGAGATTTTTCGCTTCGCTCAACAACTCGTCTTCGCTTCGCTTTGAATGACAAATTATCATTCTTCTTTCGTAATATCTTCTTCTACCACCAAATTCTCGATGATAAAGTTCTGGCGTTCCATAGTGTTCTTTCCCATATAGAATTCCAACAAGTCCTTCACGAGGTCGTCCTTGCGGAGGCGCACCTTTTCCAGTCGCATATCCTTTCCGATGAAGTTCTTAAACTCGTCGGGCGAGATTTCACCGAGCCCTTTGAATCGGGTGATTTCGGGATTCGGACTGAGCTTCTCGATGGCTTCTATGCGCTCTTCGTCGGTGTAGCAATAAATGGTCTCATAGACTCCTTTCTTGCGGTTGCGGACGCGGAAAAGCGGTGTTTGGAGGATATAGACATGGCCTTTCTTAATCAAGTCCGGGAAGAATTGGAGGAAGAAGGTAATCATCAGCAGGCGGATGTGCATGCCATCGACATCGGCATCGGTCGCCACGATGACCTTGTTGTATCGAAGTCCTTCCATGCCGTCCTCGATGTTGAGCGCCGCTTGCAGAAGGTTGAATTCTTCGTTCTCATAGACCACCTTCTTGGTGAGACCATACGAGTTGAGCGGCTTACCACGGAGGCTGAATACGGCTTGCGTGTTCACGTCGCGGCTCTTGGTGATGGAACCGCTGGCCGAGTCGCCCTCGGTGATGAAGATACAGGTTTCTTCCTGCTTGTCGCCCTTGGTGTCGTTCAGGTGGAAACGGCAGTCACGGAGCTTGCGGTTGTGAAGGTTGGCTTTCTTGGCACGTTCACGGGCCAACTTGGTGACACCGGCAATGGCCTTACGTTCCTTTTCCGATTCCTGAATCTTCTGCAACATCACATCGGCCACCTGCGGATTCTTATGCAGGTAGTTATCGACCTCGGTCTTGATGAAATCGCCCACAAACTTGTTGATACTCGGTCCGGCAAGCTTGTCTTCCTGCGGCACGGCAGGCCACATGTTGTTCGAGCCCAGCTTGGTCTTGGTCTGGCTCTCGAACATGGGTTCTTCCACATCGAGGGCTATGGCCGCCACGATACCGTTACGGATGTCGGAGAACTCCTGGTTCTTGTTGTAGAACTCCTTGATGGTGCGGGCGATGTGTTCCTTCAAGGCACTTTGGTGCGTACCGCCCTGGGTGGTGTGCTGACCGTTCACGAACGAGTAATATTCCTCGCCATACTGGTTGGTATGCGTGAAGGCGATTTCGATGTCCTCGCCTTTCAGATGCACGATGTCATACAATCCTTCGGAGGTCATGTTGTCCTTCAAGAGGTCTTCCAACCCGTGACGGGAAAGAATCTTCTGCCCGTTATAGATGAAGGTCAGCCCCGTATTGAGGTAAGTATAGTTACGGAGCAGGGTTTCCACGAACTGATGCTGGAACTTGTAGCCCACAAAGAGGGTATTGTCCGGCTCGAAGAAGATGTATGTGCCGGTTTCTTCGGTGGTTTCTTCGGTCACATCACTGATGAGCTGGCCTTTCTCGAAAGCTGCCCGACGCACCTTGCCGTCGCGGAAGCTGGCCACCTCGAATCGGCTGCTGAGAGCATTCACCGCCTTAATACCAACCCCGTTCAATCCCACGCTCTTCTTGAACGCCTTGGAGTCATACTTACCGCCCGTGTTGAGCTTGCTCACCGCCTCGATGAGCTTTCCTTGCGGAATGCCTCGACCGTAGTCGCGGATGCTCACGCGGAGGTCGTCCTCGATGGTCACTTCGATTTTCTTCCCGGCTCCCATCTTGAACTCGTCGATGCTGTTGTCCATCACCTCTTTCAGGAGGACATAGATACCGTCGTCGTTCTGCTGTCCGTCGCCCAAGCGTCCGATGTACATACCGGAGCGGACACGGATGTGCTCCATGTCGTCCAGGTGACGGATGTTGTCCTCGGTGTATTCTACGGTGTTTTTTATCAGTTCTTCTTCCATGGTATTCTTGATAAATTCCCCCGCCACTGTCATTCAGAACGGAACGAAGTGAAGTGAAGAATCTCGGAAGCATCCACGTTTCGGCTGCGCTATGCCTCCGAGATTCTTCGCTTCGCTCTGAATGACAATGCTGAGGGGATTCTATGTTAAATTTCTTTCTTATACGCTCTTCTTCTCTTATGCTGCACCGTCTTGAAGTATTCCCATTGCGCCTGCACCTTGTCGTTTACTTCCAGTTCGGGATTGCTTTCGGCATATTCGAAACCAAGTTGCTGATAGACCGGAATGAGGTCGTAGAACAACAAGGCATTCACGCCCTTGTTCTGGTATTCGGGCTTCACGGCCACGAGAAGCAGGTCGAGCACCTTCGGGTACTTCTTCATAAAGATGAGCTTCAACAAGTGCCACCAACCGAACGGCAAGAGACGTCCCTTTGCCTTTTGGAGGGCTTCGCTGAGCGACGGCATCGAGATGCCCACGGCTATCACATGGTCCTCAGCATCCACCACCAGTGTCACCATGCGGAGGTCGAGAATCGGCAGGAACATCTTGATGTATTGCTGAATCTGACGGGGCGACAAGGCGGAATAGCCATAAAGCGGACTATAAGCTTCGTTCATGAGGTCGAAGATGGCCTGTCCGTACTTGTTGATTTCCTTGGTCGATTGCGGTTTCACAATCTTCAAGCCATACTTGCGCATGATGATTTCGGAGATGCGCTTGTGCTTGTCGGGGATGGCATCGGGGATGTAAATCTTAAACTCTACCCAGTCGGCTTCCTTCTCGAAACCGAGCTTCTCCATGTGTTGCGGATAGTAGGGGAAGTTGTAGATGGTGGACATGGTGCTGAGCTGCTCGAAGCCTTCCACCAGCATCCCTTCAGCATCGAAATCGGTAAAGCCGAGCGGACCGACCATCGAGGTCATGCCCCGTTCCTTTCCCCAAGCTTCCACGGCCTTGAAGAGGGCATTGGACACTTCCATATCGTTCACGAAGTCCACCCATCCGAAGCGCACTTCTTTCTTGCCCCATGTCTCGTTGGCACGATTGTTCAGAATGGCTGCGATGCGTCCCACCAACTTGCCGTCCTTGTATGCCAAGAAATAGTCGGCTTCGCAAAACTCGAAGGCGGCATTCTTGTCGCGACTGAAAGTATTCAGCATATCGTCATAGAGGTCGGGCACCGAGAACGGATTTTCCTTATAGAGTTCGTAGTTGAAGCGGATGAACTTTTTCAGCTCTCCACCTGTACTTACTTTCTTAATCGTAATGGCCATAGTATTGATTGTTTTTTGAATTCAGCGGTAAAGATAGTGAAATTTTTCTTTTTAGGCACGGATTACACGGATTTCACGGATAAATTAAATGAAAACATACACTAAAAACCGTGTTAATCCGTGTAATCCGTGCCTAAGAATCATTGCATCGAAATAAGATAAGCCGTATAAGCCACATAGCAAATCACCATCAAAGCACCTTCCACACGGGTGATGGTACGCTCCTTGAAAAACCAGCCCACTATCCAGAAAAGTACGGCAGAGGCTGTCATCACCACCAAGTCGAGGTTGGTAATGCCACCCATAGGAAGCGGAGAAACCGTGGCGCTGCATCCGAGGACAAAGAAGATATTGAACAGGTTGCTACCAATCACATTGCCCACGGCAATGCCCGGATTCTTCTTTAAAGCCGCTGTTACGGAAGTGGCCAATTCGGGAAGCGAAGTACCGCCCGCCACGATGGTCAAACCGATGGTCGATTCGCTCACACCCAACGACGAAGCGATACCACTGGCACCATCCACGAACCATTGTCCGCCGAACACCAAGCCCGCCAATCCACCGACGATGAACAGCACCGATTTCCAGACAGGCATCTCCTTAATTTTCTCTCCTTCGGTTTCCTCGCCTCCATTGCGGGCAATGGCAAAGGTGTATCGCATGAATATCAGGAAGAAGCAAAGCATAATCAGTCCGTCGATACGGCTGATGGTATTCGTCTGACCTCCATCGAGCAACACGTCATTTCCACAGAAAGCCAAAGCCAACGAAGCCAGGACCACGAGAGGAATTTCCTTACTCAATGTCCCCTCGCCCACCTTGATGGGCATCACTAAGGCAGTCACACCGACTATCATCAGCACATTGAACAAATTACTACCCACCACATTACCGATGGCCATATCCGCACTGCCACCCAAGGTTGCCATCACACTGATGACCAACTCCGGCGCCGATGTGCCGAAAGCCACAATGGTGAGACCAATCACGAGGTCGGAGATGTTAAAGCGTTTCGCTACGGCCGCCGCTCCGTCGGTCAGCCCGTTGGCGCCCAGCAGAATCAAAGCTAAGCCACCTACCAAAAAGAGAATATCCAACATGCTTTTATAATTATTTTTTCTTTCAACAAGTATCCAACGCACAAAGATACAAAAAAACGCTCGTCTTTCTAAAAAAGCTCAATCTTCCCTTGCAATATTCTCCCCTTCTTTCCGCATTTGTCAAGAAAAAACCTTTTTTGTAACACAAACACAACATAAAGCAATAACTGACAATCTCACCAAACAAACCCCGTTATTGAAAAAATTAACCTCAATAACGGGGTTTTCGCATATAATATCTAAGAAATTTGCTATATTTGCATCGAACGTGCAAAATTTTGGACAATCATTAAAACCATATAATATTATGAGTAAATTCACTTCCACTCTGCTTTATTCCCTCACCGGAGCAGCAGCCATCGCATCCCTACCTTCGTGCAAAGCCAACAAGGAAGCGGAAGCACCCAAGAAAATGAACGTCATCTACATTATGAGCGATGACCACTCGTACCAAACCATCAGTGCCTACGACCAGCGCTACATCCATACGCCGAACATCGACCGTATCGGAAACGAAGGGGTACGATTCACCAACAGTTTCGTTGCTAACTCCATCAGTGGACCGAGCCGTGCCTGTATGCTTACCGGAAAGCACAGTCATGCCAACGGATTCATCAACAACTCGACCACTTTCAATGGAGACCAGCTGACTTTCCCGAAAGTGCTCCAACAGAACGGCTACCAAACAGCCATGATCGGTAAATGGCACCTCGTGAGTGACCCGCAAGGTTTCGACCATTGGGAAATCCTGCCAGGACAAGGTGATTACTATAACCCAACTTTTATCCAAATGAACGGCGAACGCGTGCAAGTGGAAGGCTATGCCACCAACATCATCACCGACAAAGCCATCGAATGGATAGAAAACCGCGATGAAAGCAAACCTTTCTGTATGCTCCTGCACCACAAGGCACCACACCGCACTTGGATGCCGGACACTTGCGACCTCGAACTCTTTGCCGACAAGACCTTCCCGTTGCCAGAAAACTTCTATGATAACTACGAAGGACGATTGGCCGCACAAAAGCAGGAAATGAACATCTACAAGAATATGGGACTCGTATATGACTTGAAGATGGCTGACAAGGAAAATGAAATCAGCGACGGCATCTACGACCAATGGGGACGACAGATGTATGACGGAAGCCGTATGACTCCGGCCCAGAAGGCAGCTTGGGATGCACATTACGACCCCATCATCGCCAAGTTCAAGAAGGATAAGCCAACAGGAAAGGCTTTGGCAGAATGGAAATTCCAACAATATATGCGTGACTACCTCCGCGTCATTACTTCTGTAGATAGAAATATCGGACGTGTGTTGGATTACCTGGAAGAAAAGGGCTTGTTGGAAAACACCATGATTGTCTATACTTCCGACCAAGGTTTCTATATGGGTGAACACGGATGGTTCGACAAGCGATTCATGTACGAAGAATCCTTCCGCACCCCGTTGCTCGTCCGCTTGCCGGGTGGCAAGAAGGGTGACGTAGCCCAACTGGTACAGAACATCGACTATGGCCCGACTATCCTTGACCTCGCAGGTATCGAAAAGCCGGCAGAAATGCACGGCGAATCGTTCTTGCCTCTGTTGAAGGGCGAAGAAACTCCCGAATGGCGTAAATCATTGTACTACCATTTCTATGAATATCCGGCTGAGCATATGGTATGCCGTCACTTCGGTGTCCGCACAGACCGATACAAATTGATTCACTTCTACAACGACATCGACTCTTGGGAATTGTTCGATTTGCAAGAAGACCCGAACGAAATGAACAACCTCTACGGAAAGCCAGGAACCGAAGAGATCACCAAGGAACTGAAGGCGGAATTGAAGAGACTTCAAGAGTATTACGATGACCCTATTAGAAAAGAAGTTGCAATCGATTAAACACTATACCTATGAAAAGAATCTACACATTGGCAGCTTTGTTATGCTGTATCGTTTTGGGACTCAGCGCCCAAAACGCAAAGCCTTTCGTCATCCCTGAATTGAAGGAATGGAAAGGTGCAACCGGTGAATTCACCCTCAACGAACAGACACGCATCGTCTATCCGAAGAACCAGCCGGAATTGCAACGCATTGCACAGATGGTGGCAGACGACTGTAAGGAAATGTTTGGATATACACCGACAACTTTCGAGGGCAAAGGACAGAAAGGCGACATCATCCTCGCATTGAAGAAAGACAAGAAATTGGGCAAGGAAGGATATGCCATCAACATCAGCGACCGCATCACCCTTTCGGCTCCTGAAGCTGTTGGCGTTTATTGGGGTACCCGTACTCTCTTGCAGATGGCCGAACAAAACCTTTCACTACCGAAAGGGGAAATCCGCGACTTCCCCGACTACAGCATCCGCGGCTTTATGATTGACTGCGGCCGTAAGTTCATCCCGATGCACTATTTGCGCGACTATGTAAAGATTATGTCCTATTACAAGATGAACTGCTTCCAGATTCACTTGAACGACAACGGTTTCAAACAGTTCTTCGAAAATGATTGGGACAAGACCTATGCTGCTTTCCGTTTGGAATCGGACACTTATCCTGGCTTGACCGCCCGTGACGGATTCTACACCAAGAAGGAATTTATCGACCTACAAATCTTGGCGGAAAACCATTTCGTGGAAATTATCCCTGAAATCGATGCACCGGCTCATACTTTGGCATTTTCTCACTATATGCCTGAAATCGGTTCGAAAGAATATGGTATGGACCATCTCGACCTCTTCAACCCGAAGACTTACGAGTTTATGGACGGCCTTTTCAAGGAATACCTGGAAGGTGAAGAACCTGTGTTCCGTGGCAAGCGCGTACACATCGGTACGGACGAATACAGCAACAAGGACCCGAAGGTAGTGGAAAAGTTCCGTGAATTCACCGACCGATACATCCGTTACGTGGAAAGTTTCGGAAAGCAGGCCTGTGTATGGGGTGCCTTGACTCATGCCAAAGGCGAAACTCCGGTGAAGAGCGAAAACGTCATTATGAGTGCTTGGTACAACGGCTATGCAGAGCCTCGTGACATGGTGAAGCAAGGCTACAAGCTCATCTCCATCCCTGACGGATTGACTTACATCGTGCCTCAAGCCGGTTATTATTATGACTATCTGAATTGCGAATACCTTTATAATAATTGGACACCGGCTCATGTAGGCAAGGAAGTGTTCGACGAAAAGGATCCGGCTATCCTCGGCGGTATGTATGCCGTATGGAACGACCACTGCGGTAATGGTATCTCTACCAAGGACGTACACCACCGTTGCTACCCGGCTCTCCAGACATTGGCCGTGAAGATGTGGACAGGCGTATCGAAGTCCGTTCCTTACGAAGAATTCGACAAGCAACGTCATGCTTTGAGCGAAGCACCGGGTGTGAACCAAATGGGCCGCCTCAGCAAGATTCCGGGCTTGGCTTACGAACAAGCTAACGTAGCACCGAACAGCACACTTCCTGTACAGGAAATCGGTTACAACTATCGCGTGGAATTCGACCTCGACGGAACTAAAGAAGCCATGGGCACTGAGCTCTTCCGTTCACCGGATGCAGTGTTCTACCTCTCTGATCCTATCAGTGGTATGCTCGGATATGCCCGTGACGGTTACCTGAATACCTTTACTTATAATGTCCAACCCGGCCAAAAGATGAAGATTGCCATCGAAGGTGACAACAAGGCTACCCGCCTCTTCATCAACGGCAAGCAAGTGGAAGAGCTGAACATCCAGGAACGCTGGATGGACAAGGAAGGCAAGTCTCGTATCCGCAATGTCCGCACTTTGGTGTTCCCGCTTGAAAAGGCAGGAAACTTCAAGAGCAAGATTACGTACTTGTAGGTTTATCAAATGTAAATAAATAAAGAAAGAAAGAAAGAAAGGAGGGTCGATTTCCGTATCCTCCTTTCTTTATATTTATTTTACCAACAAAACAACCGGATTGTCATCCTCCTTCAAATTCTTCAACCATTCCGGCTGTTTGTCTTCCGGTATTTCCTCACGAGCCGTAACCAACTGATCCGCCTGATAAGTCAACACAAATGCTCCATCCGTTGACACATTGAAGACAACCGCATCCGGCATTCCCAATGACGGATTCTTGAAATTCACGGAGTTTTCCTGAATTTTGGTTTCACCTGTCCGCTTGTTGTAAATGCCACAAGAAAACTTCCCGGTCGGTGCTTTACCAGCCTTCACCATATCTATGAAATCGTACAAGCCTTTATATAAGATGAAATAAATACAATCCTTGCCATTCTGTAAATTAGGAATCAAGAACTTGCCCGCCATATATTCTTTCGTTTCAAAACGCCCATAACCGCCATATTCGCCCATCCGGAAAGCTACAACCGGCATACGTTGCTTCAAGTCCTTCACTTGGAATATCGTGTCGCAGAAAGCATCCTTCATATAAAGCTCACCATCGGACACCCAGAACGTACTGTTCAACCTACGACCGTACGTATAGACGTCTCCATATTGAGCTATAAAATTACGTCCTCCAAAAAACTCTGTTCCCAAAACCGGCATCATCAACGTACGTGCTGTTGCCGGCTTGTCACTGGCACCGGCCAATAACGAATCGATTGGTTGCCCACTCTTCAAGTCGTAACAATAAGTCAATGCCGTCGTGTTCTCGTTAGCGATGTTAGTGTGTTGATACATCTTGTCACCTACAAAGAAATAAGGAGCAACCACTGCCTGAATCAGATCCACACAAGTAACCGTTTCCAAGAAATGACCTTCGTAATCATAGCACTGGAACCGTTGCGTTTCCAACATCACATAAATACGCTTGCCTATGGGGTCAATCAAAAAGGAAGCACCATCCGAATACTCTTGAGGGCCTTGCCCGATATTGCCTATCCGACGCAGGAATTTACCTGTTTTCCGGTCAAAACAGAGGATAGGCTGCCTCGAATCAGCTATGAAGATATAATCCTCAGTAACCTTCATGATGGATGTGGAATTCAGCTTTATCAGCGACTCGTCCACCGTTTCCAAAGGGATATAGACCACATCTTTCCCCAGGTCAAGCAGGGACAACTCCTGAGGCTGCTTGAAAGCCGTCTCCACATCTATCTCCTGCATATTACCCCTACTTTTATTAACACTATCACTACAACTTGTCGCAGACAATACCACACAAATGCCTAAGGTTAACCAATAGTTTCTCATAATAACTTATTTTCTTCGTTTTTCCGCAAAAATAACGAATATTCAGCATATACTGTCATTCCATTGTGATTTTCTCCCCGAAGTCTCTTTCTTTTAACTTATTTTTGTACATTTGCGTCCAAATCAATCATCGCATACATTATGGTACTCAATTACATTTGGATTGCATTCTTCCTGATAGCCTTCGTGGTGGCATTGGGCCGCCTGATAATTCTCGGAGACACACAAGTATTCCCGGAACTTATCAACTCTACCTTCAGTGCCTCGAAAACAGCATTCGACATTGCATTGGGACTTACTGGGGTTCTTTCCTTATGGTTAGGCATTATGAAAATAGGCGAACGAGGCGGATTAATCAACTTCATTTCCCGTTTACTGAGTCCGATATTCAGTAAACTCTTCCCGGACATTCCCAAGGGACACCCCGTGACGGGAAGCATCTTCATGAACCTGGCCGCAAACATGCTCGGCCTGGACAATGCCGCTACTCCTCTTGGCCTGAAAGCTATGGAGGGATTACAAGAACTGAATCCCAAGAAAGATACCGCCAGCAACCCGATGATTATGTTCCTCGTGCTGAACACTTCGGGCTTGGTCATCATCCCCATCGGCATTATGGTGTATCGTGCCCAATTGGGAGCCACCCAACCTACGGACGTGTTCGTACCCATCCTTTTGGCGACTTCCATCGCTACCTTAGCGGGAATCATTACCGTCAGCATCTATCAACGGATTAACTTGATCAACCGTACCATCCTGCTTTTTTTAGGAGGCATGAGCTTGTTCATCGCTACCCTTATCTATATATGTAGCACATTATCACGTACACAGATTGACACTTTCTCCACTACGGGTGCCAATGTATTCCTTTTCCTGGTTATCATCGGTTTTATCCTGACCGGCATCCGAAAAAAAGTCAATGTATATGACGCATTTGTAGAAGGTGCCAAAGAGGGCTTTACAACCGCCGTACGCATCATCCCCTACCTGGTCGCTATTCTGGTAGGCATCGGTGTATTCCGTGCTTCAGGCGCTATGGATTACCTGATTGGAGGCATCGAATATTTGGTGAATCTTTGTGGCATGGATAGCGAATGGGTGGGTGGTCTTCCTACGGCTTTCATGAAGCCTTTGAGCGGAAGCGGTTCCAGAGGATTGATGGTTGATGCCATGACCAACTACGGAGCCGATTCCTTCGTGGGCCGACTGACTTGCATTCTTCAAGGTTCTACCGATACCACCTTCTATATATTGGCGGTTTACTTCGGTAGTGTGGGCATCTCCAAGACCCGTCATGCCGTTCCTTGCGGCTTGCTGGCCGATACGGTGGGAAGCATCGCTGCCATATTCATTTGTTATCTGTTCTTCGGATAAAAAGAATTCAGGGAAGTGCTTTTCACTTCCCTTTTTTATGCTCTCCGTTAAATCCTATTAAATTTAGTAGATTTACTTGCCGTTTAGGAGGATATTTGGATTTTTATTCTTATTATTGCATCCGCAAACCAATCATTCGAACGTTAAGCCTATGAAAACACTGCATTTAAGAACAATCATCACCGCCTTATTATGGGGAACTTTATCTACCCTCCATGCCCAACAGCATGTTGTGGTTATTGGTAAGGTGCAAAACATCCAAGAAGGTACGGTATTCGAACTGGAAGAAACGACAGGAACCGGTTCAAGCAAACTACACTCTAAAAATACCCCCATAGACAATGGCAAAGTGATAAACGGACGTTTCGTCTTGGATTACAATTGTATGCATCCCACCAGCCGGCATTTCGCCTTGTATTCCGACTCCCCCGGCTTCACCGGTCGTCATGTCAAGCTGGATTTTTGGGCAAACCAAGGTGATACCGTGTATGTGGAAGGAAACGGCAAAATATTAGGAAATTGGAAAGTTCAGACAAAAGCTCCCGAGCAAATAGAATGGGACCTCATCCGTAAAGCCACGGCCAGGGAATGTGAAGCCTACCAACAGGCATGGATGGATTACGAAGCCTATCGACAATATCGCAGGGATACGGAAATGAGCGAAGCCGAATGGGACAGAACCAAGGCGATATTGGCACAGAAAGACACATTGAGGACAAAGAATCGGTTGCTTTGGTACAAGGCCCAACTGAAAGTGATGAAAGAACTCCCTGTGACCAACTTCTGGATGGACCAACTGACTACCATCATTTATTTCGCTTCCAATAGGCGGGATATGCTGGAAGAGTCTATCAAGGAGCTGTATTTGAAACATTCGGACAAGATTGACCGGAAGCCCGATGGAAAAGCCGTAAGGGAATGGGTCTATCCGTATCCCAAGGCCGAACTGGGAAAACCTTGTGTAGATAGTGACTTATTCGATGTAAACGGGAAGAAGCACCGCCTTACCGATTTCCGTGGGAAATACGTATTGCTGGACTTCTGGGCAAACAATTGCGGAGCCTGTATCGACGCATTCCCTGAAATAGGGAAAATACAAGAGAAATATGCCGACCGACTGACCGTTGTGAGCATCAGTTTGGATAAGGTAGATACGTGGAAGAACTCCAGACACCAAAAGGCCATTACTTGGTATAGCCTGAACGATGGCGGCGGTTATTGGGGTGGAATTGCCGGCAGCTACAAGGTGTGGTCCATACCTGCCTTTGTACTCATTGCACCAGACGGCACTTACCATGCCCGCTTGACGAGTGCGGATATCTACAATGGAAAACTGGAGGAATACTTGAAGAAGTAAGACGGAGAATTTTCCTGATGATGAACAAGACAATTCAACAACAAAAATAAAAAAATATGAAAACATTGAAGTATTTAGGCCTGACCTTAATGTTGGGCGCATGTACATCGCCACAACCGAAAGACTACTACGAAATTGTGGGCGAAGTGAAGAACGTGGAAGACAGTACCATCATCAACCTTTTCCGTCGAGATGGTGATGTAGGCAGAACAATAGCCACAGATACCATCATCGGTGGCAAGTTCTATTTCAAAATCAAGCCGGACAGTTTGATGAAAGATGAATTAAGCCTCGGATGCCACCGAAGCAAACAATTCCCATCAATGAGTGCAACACTATGGGCATCGGCCGGTGACTACGTGAAGGTAACAGGCGAAAACACCTTGATTCATATATGGGAAGTTAAAGGTGGAGCTCCCGAAAATGCCACTTGGCAAGCCTATCTCAACGATTCACGCGAACTTTGGGAGGAATATCAACGCAACTCGGTGTTGCAAAAAGAATTATCGACCCAAGCCAGAAGCCTTCCGAAAGAAGAAAGAGATGCATTGAAATTAAAATACGATAGCCTTGAAAGCATCAATGACAAGCTGATGATTCAAATTGGTGCCAATGAAATCCAACGCATGAAAAAGACAGAAGTCGATGTCATCTGGATGGATAAGCTCCGCGGATTGGCTCTGTCTGTCAAATACACCAAAGACTATCCCTACAAGGAAGAAACCATCGCCCTATACAATAGCTTGACCGAAGAACAGAAACAAGACCGATTGGCGCAAGAAGCGTACGTCATGCTCTTCCCGCCCCAACACGTGGAAGTGGGCAAGGAAATGGCAGATACCGACCTGTTCGACCTGCAAGGCAACAAGCACCGCCTGGCAGACCTGAAAGGCAAGTACATCCTGATTGACTTCTGGTCAAGCGGTTGCGGTCCCTGCATCATGGCCATCCCCGAAATGGGCGAGCTTGCCCCCACCTACAAGGACAAGCTGAACATCGTCAGCATCAGCACCGACAACAAGAACGTTTGGGAAAGAGCCTCGAAAGAACATCCGATGACCTGGAACAACTGGAACGATATGAAGGGACAAGCCGGTATCTATGCCCAATACGACCAAGGCGGCATCCCCAACTACACGCTCATCTCGCCCGAAGGCATCGTCCTCGAACAATGGACGGGTTATGGCAAAGGAAGTTTGAAAGCTAAGATTGGTGAATACTTGAATAAGTAAACATAAATAGCCAAGCATTTAGGAGGAAACCTCTAAAACTTAATCAAATGATGAAAAAGACATTTTTTGCATACGTATATGTATCAATCGCATTGATTGTTACTTTTTGGCTTACCAGTTGCCAACCCAAAAACAGAATCATTGAGAAACCCCTTTACCTGACCAGGAACAATATATCCATTGAAGTCAGCAGAATTTCGCTAATGGACACAATTACCATTCTTGATATAGCAGCGAATGGCACCCCCAACAATGTGCTTAGCATAGCCCCAACAAGCACACTGACCGACAATCTGGGAAATACATATCCTATGCTTTCAGGGAAAGGAATTGAATCGAGCAAAGGATTTGTCATCCCCGAATCAGGAAAAGGAACATTCCAACTGATGTTTCCTCCATTAACCCCCAAAGCTAAATGGATTGACTTTACTGAAGGAGCAGAAGTAGAAGACGGATATACGATAAGCGGAATTCAATTGCAAGACATGCCAGCATTGGAATCCTTACTCCACAAGGACATTCTTACCCCAAAGACGAACAAGAGCCGTTCTATGGACAAACAGCCGTTCGCCTTCGGCAAAGCAGCAATAAAAGGAAAAGTCTTGGACTATTACCCAGGAATGCCCAAGTATGTGACCATAACCACTTTTAATCCCTTAATCGGAAACAATGGACATATCTTCATCGAGCTAAAACCCGACGGAAGCTTTGAGCATACACAGAACGTCTTGGGTACCTCCATTGCTTGGGTATATTATTCCGGTAGTGCCACTACTGCCGAAATCTTCGTTGCTCCGGAACAAACCAGTGAAGTCTATTTCAACCTCCGCGAATCGGCACGAATCAGGTCGAACATCCATACAGACACTGCACCCTTAGGCAAGGAGTTCTACTACAAAGGTCCTCTAAGTACCATTGTCTATGAATTGCCAGAAGCCAAAAAACTATTAAGAGAAGAATATAAAATCTATGACTTCAAGAAAACTCCCAAAGATTTGCTGGAAGAATACAAACACATCCAGCTGGAAAATATGAAACAATGGTCAGAAGCAATTCACCAATCAGACCTAAGCAAAGCAACCAAGGAATATATGTTGGCAAGCCTTCCAGTTTCTTTGACACTCAGGCTTCTGAATGCCGCTACAACGTTAGCAGACGAATACCGGATAAATATGGATGTGTATGATGAGGATAAATACCAAAAAATGCTGGACAACCTCAGCGAGGCGAGAACATCAAATTACATCGCCCACGATTTGCCCGTATCCCACAACAACCCACAGTCCTTTTTTACACCCGATTTCGGTATGTTGGTCAAAAGACTGGCTTTGGACAAACAGATAGAGACCCAAGGACTCTTGAACGAAATGGTGACTGCAGCACGTCTTTATGCAACTATCTGCGATTTCAGACCACTAAAAGAGGAGCAGAAAGAAGTGATAGCAAACATGTCCGAACCTTGTAGACAATACCTAAATGCAACCCACGACGACATTACAGCCATTAAGGAAAACAACCGAAAAACACATGGATTCCGCATCAATGAAGCCGGTGAAATAAGCAATGAAGACCTCTTTGCTTCCATCGCCAGCAAATATCGCGGAAAAGTGGTGTTGATTGATTTTTGGGCAACCTGGTGTGGCCCTTGTGTAGCCGGACACCAATCTATGCGCCCAATGAAAGCGGAATTGGCAGATAAGGACATTGTCTATGTTTACATTGCAGGAGAAAACTCTCCTAAGGAACGGTGGGAAGAAATGATACCCAACATCCATGGTGAACATTACCGTCTGACGGATGACCAATGGAATTATTTAAGTAAAACCCTTAATATGAACGGAATACCGGATTATTTCATTCTTGATCGGGAAGGAAATATTGTATATCGGGAACCTGGATTCCCCGGGGTTACAAAAATGAAAGAAGAATTATTGAAAGCTTTGAAAGTAAAAAATTAAAGGCTCCAAAAAAATTAAGTTAACGTGAATTCGATATAGGAATAAAAAAAATAATTCATTGAAAATTAGGAGAATAGCGATAATTAGCTTAAGTTTATAGTGCCCAGTTATAACATTTAAACGATTACCGCTATGTTCTCCGAGGCTAAAGTTATTGAAATTTATAGAAACCCGCCATTGAAGTGGAATTTGTCAACGACGGGCAACTTACGTTATTTTAAATTATATCGAACTCACGTTAAGATTGGTGAATACTTGAAGAAATGAAGTAGAAATCTTCCCAAAAACTTCAAAATTATACATCGATGTATTATACATTGATGTATAATTTGTATATTTGCATCGACCAATTAAAAGAAAGAACCATGAAATCACCTTTTCAATATGGAACGATGGTGGACAAGGAATGCTTTGTCAACCGGGTAGAAGAACGAAAACAACTGAAAGAGTTGTTGGATTCGGGTATCAACGTGATGCTGATTTCTCCTCGTCGTTGGGGAAAGTCATCTTTGGTAAAGGTAGCGATGGACGAACTTATGCAGGAAAACAAGCAGGTGCGTGTCTGCTTCATCGATGCCTTCAGCATCAAGACCGAAGCCGAATTTTACAGGACCTTTGCCAAGGAAGTCATCAGCTGCACAGCTTCTACGTTGGAAAAGAGACTGGATGATGTCAAGAAATTCCTGAAAGGCATATCCCCCAGCATTACACTGAAAAGCGATGCCACGGACTCGCTTTCATTCGACTTGAAGTTCGACTTGCAGGACAACGACGTGATGGAAATCCTTGAACTACCCGAAAAATTGGCCTTGGCCAAGAATATCCAACTAATCGTCTGCATCGATGAGTTCCAGCAATTGGCCTTGCTTCCGGGATATAAATCGATGGAAGGAAAGATGCGTTCCGTCTGGCAAAAGCAGTCGCACACCTCCTATTGTTTCTACGGAAGCAAGCGGCACATGATGATGGACATATTCAACAATTCCGCCAATCCTTTCTACCGTTTCGGCCAAGTGCTTTTCCTTAACAAAATCAAGAAGGAAGAATGGATTCCCTTCATTACCGGTGCTTTCGGGCGGACAGGGAAAAGCATAACGGAGGCGCAAGCCGAACGGATATGCGACATCGTGAAATGCCATTCCTGGTATTTGCAACAATTATGCTATTTCATCTGGTCAGGCACATCGGGAGCGGTCAGCGATGAGGTCATCGACAGACGCGTCCGTCAGCTGATAGACACCAACATGCCGATGTTCATGAACGATGTCGAAAACTTGACGGCTACCCAGATAGCGATGCTCCGTGCCGTAGCCGATGGAGAATTCCAATTCAATGCCATGGCCATCGTCAAGAAATACGAATTGGGAAGCGCACAAACCATCACCCGCAACAAGAAGATGCTGGTGGAACGTGATTTCGTGGAAAAGGACAATAAGCACTATCATTTTGCCGACCCGGTCTTTGAATTGTGGTTCAGAAGAGAGTATATGTAATTGGAGTGTAATTCATCAAAGTCAGAAATCCGTTGTCATGGTTGTCAGCATACACTAAACCCTCTGATTTACAAAGTATTCCTATGACAACCAAGGGTAAAATCGGTCGTCATTGGTTGTCAGATAAAGGTCGATATGACAACCAATGACAACGGAAAAACGGGCTGGTTGTCATAAGAACTTACTGACCTACAAACAGTTAGCACACCTCTGACAACCATGACAACGAAAATCTAACCTTTTTAAATTTTCGCACCGGCAAAAATAAAATTCGCCTTCGCGTTTTTTGAAAACGTGAAGGCGAATTCATCATTTCCCGAATAGTTTAATCGACCAACGCTTCAGCAACTTTTCAAAATTCTTCTTCAACTTCTCCTCTCAGAAACTATTTGTTCCCACCCCTGAAATTCTCAAAAAATAATCGCCCAAACACTTGACAAACGGGGTACAAATGTTGTATATTTGCCTATGTAAACAATAAACAAAAACTAATTATTTTTATGAACAACACACCAATGACTATGGGTGCAAACCCGAAGTTGGAAGAACTTCAAAACTTCCTCAATGCAAACTTTGATTTCCGTTACAACATCCTCTCGGACATGCCGGAGTGCAGACGGAAGAACACGACCACCTATCGGATGATAGACAAACGAATGATGAACACCCTCTGTATGGAGGCTATGATGCAAGGAGTGGATTGCAAGGATGCGGACGTAAAACGCTTCCTCTTCTCCGAACGAATCCCTACCCACCACCCTTTCAAGGATTACATGGCAACCCTGCCCGAATGGGACGGCACCGACCGTGTAACCATGCTCGCAGCCCGCGTGTCGGGAAACGGCATGTGGCTTAACGGATTCCATTGCTGGATGCTCGGGATGGTAGCGCAATGGATGGGCTATCCGGCAAGATGTGCCAACGCCGTGGCTCCTATCCTCATCAGTACGGAGCAAGGGATGTGCAAATCGACTTTCTGCTCGATGATTTTGCCGGAGGAGCTTCGTGCCTACTACACCGACAAGTTCACCATCACCTCCACCAGCGGATGCGAACAGAAGTTATCGACCTTCGGATTAATCAACATGGATGAGTTCAACCAATACAACGAGCGTATGATGAGCATCCTGAAAAACCTGATGCAAATGAAGAAAGTGAACTACCGCAAGTGCTTCAAGGCCTACTTCAGCGACTTGCCACGCATCGCCTCCTTCATCGGCACGAGCAATGAAAAATCGTTACTTACGGATGAGACGGGAAGCCGACGTTTCCTCTGCATCGAAGTGGAGAAGCCGATTGATTGTTCACCGATTGACTATGCCCAGCTCTATGCTCAGTTGAAATGGGAATTGGAAGCCGGCAAGCGTTATTGGCTCTCCAAAGAGGAAGAACTGGAAATTCAAGAGCACAACCGCGCTTTCTATCGCCACTCGCCGGAAGAAGAAGCATTCTATAAGGTATTCGCCTTGCCGAAGGAAGGAGAACCCTTCTTTGAGCTGACGGCAACGGACATCTTCAACAGGCTCCAGAAGCGCTTTCCCGTGCTCTTCCGTGGTGTCAACCCCAAGCACTTCGGCAAGGTGATGACGAAGGTGGGAGCCAAGAAAGAACACACCATGTATGGAAGTGTCTATAAGCTTACCTTTGCCAAAAACAGACAAGCACGGATGACTGCTTGACAAACTTGAAAAGAATCTGCGGAGAAACACGGAAAGCGTTGATGTTTCTCCGCTTTTTTTAATTACATTTGCAAAAAAACAAAAAGACTATGATAACTTACCAAACCGAGGACATCGCAATGCCTCCAATCAAGAAACGCGAAACCACCGAATGGGTGAAACAAGTGGCCGCCACCTACGGCAAAAAGGTGGGCGAAATAGCCTATATCTTCTGCTCCGACGAGAAGATATTAGAGGTGAACCGCCAATACCTGGAGCATGACTATTACACAGACATCATCACCTTCGACTACACCGAAGGCAACCGCATCTCGGGTGACCTCTTCATCAGCCTCGACACCGTGCGTACCAATGCCGAACAGTTCGAACAACCTTACGACCGGGAATTGCATCGGGTGATTATCCACGGCATCCTGCACCTTTGCGGAATCAACGACAAGGGACCGGGCGAACGCGAAATCATGTAGGCGGAAGAAAACAAGGCTTTGGCTTTGATTGGGCTTTAAATTCTGACGCTCTCTTTTTCTTAGGCACGGATCACACGGATTAACACGGATTCTTTTTAGTGAGGTCATACACTAAAAACCGTGAAATCCGCGTAATCCGTGCCTAAATATTTAACAAGATACGATAGGTAGAAAACTTTTTCGTATTTTTGCATCCAAGTAAAAAGAATTGGAACAATGGATTTTAAGTACGACGTAATTGTAATAGGTGCCGGCCATGCCGGATGCGAAGCTGCAGCTGCTGCCGCCAACTTGGGCTCTAAGACTTGTCTCATCACCATGGACATGAACAAGATTGGGCAAATGAGCTGTAACCCTGCCGTGGGCGGCATCGCCAAGGGACAAATCGTAAGAGAGATAGATGCGTTAGGTGGATACATGGGATTGGTGACCGACCGCACCGCCATCCAGTTCCGTATGCTCAACCGCTCAAAAGGCCCTGCCATGTGGAGCCCTCGTGCCCAGTGTGACCGGGGCAAGTTCATCTGGGCTTGGAGAGAGATTTTAGAGAACATTCCCAATCTTCACATTTGGCAAGACACCGTGGAAGAACTCTTGGTAGAGAACGGCGAAGTGACCGGTGTCACCACTTGCTGGGGAGTGACCTTCCAGGCAAAGTGTGTCATCCTGACCGCAGGCACTTTCCTCAACGGATTGATGCACGTAGGCCGCAAGATGCTGGCCGGTGGACGATGTGCCGAACCTGCCTCCTACCACTTGACCGAATCCATCACCCGTCACGGCATCACCGCCGACCGGATGAAGACCGGAACACCCGTCCGCATCGATGCACGGAGCGTGCATTTCGAGCATATGGAGATACAGGAAGGCGAGAACGATTTCCACCGTTTCTCTTTCATCAGCGAGCCTCGAAAGCTGAAACAACTGTCTTGCTGGACTTGCTTCACCAACGAAGAATCGCACGAAATCCTGCGCAACGGGCTCTCGGATTCACCGCTATATAATGGACAAATCCAAAGTGTCGGTCCTCGCTATTGCCCGAGCATCGAGACGAAAATCGTGACCTTCCCCGACAAGCCACAACATCAGCTTTTCCTCGAACCGGAAGGCGAAAGCACCAACGAACTTTACTTGAACGGCTTCTCTTCATCGCTCCCGATGGACATCCAGATTGCTGCCTTGAAGAAGATTCCTGCCTTCAAGGATTTGGTAATTTATCGTCCGGGATATGCCATCGAATACGATTACTTCGATCCTACCCAACTGAAGCATACGTTGGAAACCAAGGCCATCAAGAACCTCTTTATGGCCGGTCAGGTGAACGGTACAACGGGCTACGAAGAAGCAGGCGGACAAGGCATCATTGCAGGCATCAACGCTCATATCAACTGCCACGGTGGAGAACCGTTCGTATTGGGCCGCGACGAAGCCTATATCGGCGTTCTCATCGACGATTTGGTGACCAAGGGTGTAGATGAACCTTACCGTATGTTTACGTCGCGTGCAGAGTATCGCATCTTGCTCCGTCAAGACGATGCGGATATGCGCTTGACCGAACGTGCTTACCAACTCGGTTTGGTGAAGCAAGACCGATATGAAATGCTTTGTCGAAAGCGTGAAAACGTGAAGGCGATTATTGAATTCGCGAAGAAGTTTTCCATCAAGGCTGCTTTGATAAACGATGCATTGGTACAATTGGGCACTGCCCCACTCAACCACGGATGCAAGTTGATTGACCTGATTATCCGTCCGCAGATTACGATTGAAAGTATCGCCGAATACATCCCGGCTTTCAAGGCATTGCTCGACAAGATAACCGACCGCAAAGAAGAAATCATCGAA
>JAFQBF010000107.1 GCA_017416735.1 Bacteroidaceae bacterium
AGTGAAGGCGCGCTATTCATCGCGCAATTATGACGCCCGTCCCGTCGAGCAGGAGAAGTTGGATTACATCATGGAGTGCGTACGCTTGGCACCGTCTGCGGTCAATCTCCAGCCGTGGCGTTTCCGTATCGTGACCGACAAGGAAGCCATCGCCCGGTTGCAGACTTGCTACAAGCGCGATTGGCTCTCTACCGCACCTTGCATCATCGTGGCTTGTGCCAACCACGAAGAGTCTTGGCATCGTCGTGCCGACAACAAGGACCATGCCGACATCGATGTGGCCATTGCCGTAGAGCATATCTGCTTGGCAGCTACCGAGCAAGGGTTGGCCACTTGCTGGGTATGCAATTTCAATGCCGAAGGATGCCGTGAGGTGTTGCAACTCCCCGAGAACCTCGAACCGGTGGTGTTGGTGCCGATAGGTTATCCGTTGGACGAATGTAAGGACAAGAACCGCAAGGCGTTGGACGAAATCTTGTTCTGATTTTTTTTCTTAGGCACGGATTACACGGATTAACACGGTTTTTAGTGGATGTATGCATCAAACTTTATCCGTGCAATCCGTGTAATCCGTGCCTAAAAACTATACAAATTGCACACAAACCCTAAAAAGTGTGCAATTCCCGTCTGAGATCCAAGAAATTTTCGTACCTTTGCGCCCGAATCAAAAAAAAGAATAGGTATGAATTACAACTTATTGAAAGGTAAAAGAGGCATCATTTTCGGTGCATTGAACGAACAATCCATCGCATGGAAAGTAGCTGAAAAGGCCGTAGAAAATGGTGCAATCATCACATTGTCCAATACTTCCGTAGCCGTCCGCATGGGCGAAACCAACGCCTTGGCCCAGAAGCTGAATTGTGAAGTCATCCCTGCCGATGCCACTAACGTAGCCGACTTGGAAAACGTCTTCAAGCGTTCCATGGAAGTGTTGGGCGGACAAATTGACTTCGTTCTCCACTCCATCGGTATGTCGCCCAACGTGCGCAAGCGTCGCACTTACGATGACCTCGATTACGATATGCTCGGCAAGACACTCGACATCTCGGCCGTGTCTTTTCACAAGATGATTCAGGCAGCCAAGAAGTTGAATGCCATTGCCGATTACGGAAGCATCGTGGCATTGAGCTACGTAGCTGCCCAACGCACGTTCTTCGGTTACAACGACATGGCCGATGCCAAGGCATTGCTCGAATCCATTGCCCGTAGCTTCGGTTACATCTATGGTCGTGAACACCATGTGCGTGTCAACACCATCTCCCAATCGCCCACGATGACCACTGCCGGTTCGGGTGTGAAGGGCATGGACAAGCTCTTCGACTTCGCCAACCGCATGTCGCCACTCGGCAATGCTTCTGCCGAAGAATGTGCCGACTATTGCATCGTGATGTTCTCCGACTTGACTCGTAAGGTGACCATGCAGAACCTCTATCACGATGGTGGTTTTTCCAGCATGGGTATGTCCCTTCGTGCCATGACTGCCTACGAAAAGGGCTTGGAAGAATACATGGACGAAAACGGCAATATTATTTATGGATAATCTTTAAATTGTCATTCAGACGACCGAAGGGAGGAAGAATCTCGGTTGCATAAAGTGAATGTTACCGAGATTTTTCGGGCAAGCCCTCAACAACACGTCTTCGCTTCGCTCTGAATGACAAATTGATGTGAAACAATGGAAACAGCTCTATACCTCATCCCCGTCACCTTGGGCGATACCGCCATCGAAAAGGTATTGCCATCCCATAACAAGGAAATCATCCTCGGCATCAAGCATTTCATTGTCGAGGATGTACGTTCGGCACGTCGCTTTTTGAAGAAGGTGGAACGAAGCATCAACATTGATGAACTCACGTTCTATCCCTTGAACAAGCACACCTCGCCCGAGGACATATCGGGTTACTTGAAGCCCCTTCAGGCAGGCGAGTCGATGGGAGTCATTTCCGAAGCCGGATGTCCGGCCGTGGCCGACCCGGGTGCCGATGTGGTGGCCATTGCCCAACGCAAGAACCTGAAGGTCGTTCCGTTGGTAGGTCCTTCGTCCATCATCCTTTCGGTCATGGGCTCGGGATTCAACGGACAGAGTTTTGCCTTCCATGGCTATTTGCCCATCGAGCCGGGCGAACGCATCAAGCGCATCAAGGCGTTGGAAGGCCGCATCTATACCGAAAACCAGACGCAGCTCTTCATCGAAACTCCCTATCGCAACAACAAGATGATGGAAGACATCGTGAAGAATTGTCGTCCCACGACCAAGCTCTGCATTGCCGCCAACATCACTTGCGAAGGCGAATACATCAAGACCAAGACCGTCAAGGAATGGCAAGGAAAGCTTCCCGACCTCTCGAAGATTCCCTGCATCTTCCTGATATACAAATAAATCAACAGCATATTGATAACCTTAAAAATAATCGAATCATGAATCAACTGAAAAAGTCCTTTTTAAGGACAATGATCTTGATAGCTGTGTTCTTTTGTTCTTGTAGCACACGTCAGGTTAATCTGGATGAGCCTCATTTTGCCATGACGTGCAAGATTGATTGTGTGAATGATGCGTTTTCTACCAAGGAAGGGCGTGATAGAGCGATCGAATGGTTCAAAAGACATCACATCAGCCGAGTGTATCTGGAGTCCTATCGTCACGGATTTTCAGCCCCCTCTCACTTGTTGGAAGAAGCCAAGAAAGCATTCGAAGCCGCTGGTATAGAGTGCGCAGGATGTATCACTACGACGAAAATGAGCAAGACGGCACCTCCCGAATGGCCTATTACCACTTGTTATTCAGACCCTACGGGTGTAAGTTTCTTGCGTGAAACGGTAGAGCGTACTGCCCGTATCTTCGATTTGATTATTCTGGATGATTTCTTCTTGTCGGCGTGCACCTGCGAGTTGTGCCAGGAAGCAAAAGGAGACCTTGATTGGACTACCTTCAGAATGGCTCACATGTTGGAGGTAGGCGAGAAGCATATTCTTGAACCTGCCCGGAAAGTAAACCCGAAGTGCAAGATTATTGTGAAATATCCATGCTGGTACGAGAACTTGCAGGATAGAGGATATGATGTGGTGAACCAGACGGCGCTTTTTGACTATGCGTATGTAGGTACAGAAACCCGTGAAGGAGGTCCGCAAACGCAAGCGGCTTGGTACCAGATGTGGCTGAATGACATCGGCAAGGAAAAGAGTTTAGGCGGATGGTTCGACCCGTTGGGTACTAAGCCGGAAACTTTTGTCGAGCAAGCGCGTCAGACCATTTTGGGCGGAGCGAAAGAAATTCTGTTGCATAGTTACGATTATTTGGCCACCAAGAATGTGGGTATAGCCATTCACGATGGCGACGAAGGTGTAAAATATGGCATTCAGGATGCGGCGGCTTTCGAATACGAAGTACAAGGATTGCAGCAGCTGATAGAGTATATAAAAGGATACGAAGCGTATGGAGTCTTTGTGCCGAAGAAACCCAATGAGTGTCCGCAACTCGACCAGAAATTGGTGGGCAAGGTAGGACTCTTGGGCATACCTTTCTTGGCTTCTGCTTCCTTGAAGCAAGGCGATGGCTATTTCCTGACTGCCCATTCTGAAAATTATGACAACCTTGTTTCGTCTGTGCAAGACGCACAAAAGGCTCAGAAGCCCGTGGCATGTACGCAGGCGCTTTATCAGAAGTTGCAGGAAAAGGAAGGACTCTCATTGGAATATGCACCGGAGGCTTGGGGGCTGTTTATGGATACGGATGGGAATTGGGTGCCTTTCAATGATCCTTTTGAAATGAGCCGTGAAGAATTGAACCGGTTCAGAAACGGATTTACGGCTCAATGGGGAATTGAGCTGGATGCTCCATGTTATGTGTCCATGCATTTGTACCGGAAAGGCGATGAAAAGATTCAAGTGATAGAGAACTTCAATGACGAAGAGATTCGTGTCAAATTGAATTATACGGAACCGGCAAGTCGTAAAATAGGCTTGGCTTTGCCTGATGCTTCCAGTGCATCAATGGTGAATGTGGGGACAAATACATTGGAGATGACACTGAAACCTCGTTCCTTGGTATTGGTTCTTTCCGAATAGAATAAGAGAAAAGGGTGCCTGAGCACCCTTTTTCTTTATTCGTACACAAACCATGCGGTGATGTTTTGAGCGTCGGTGTCCGTTTTCAGACGAACCCATTTGGCTTGGAATTCATCCGGGAAAGTATAGACATTCTTTTGATTTGCCTCTACGGTCATTACCTTGTATTCCATCCAATCACCATTGCCCGTCGGGTCTGCTTCGATGGTTACATTCACCTTTTTCTTTGAATCATGTTCAATAGTCAGCGTTTTCTTGTCGTAGAAAGCAATCAGGTAAGGGTCAGAATAGACTTCGGCTTCTACACTCGTGTTTTTCCAGGGACCACCTTCGCCTGTCGGTTTTCCCAATGACCACAAATCATCAATTGTTCCTGCCCAAACCGCGGCTTTCCGGTCGTCCGACCAAACAATGTGTGGATTGCCCGAATTGTCGTCGGGATTGATGCCCGTCATGACTAACATGCCTCGATAGGATGCATAGTCATTGATATGGAAAGAATGAGTTGCGATGGGGCGTATCTTGGCATATCCATCTGCATTTTCGGCAGGAAGTTCATAAAAGGTACCCATGCACGAAAACAAGTCGCGCTCGGTAGCAACCTCCCGGCAAATGCGAAGCTCATTTTTGCGGGTCGCATCCCGATAAGCCTCGTTTCCCAATGGTAAACGCCATCTTCTGCCAGCGTCGTCGGTTATCAATACGGAACCGGCATCGATGCTAACTACAGAGTCGGGTATGGCAAACTTTTCCGAAATGAATTTGGCGGTTTCCGGATCATCGGCTTGGGTCAGTTTGAGCTTGTCGCCCATTTCGTAATACCCAGCATCGGTCAGTATTCCCAATGAACGGCGGTCGTTTCCTAAGCCATAAAGCAAACCGCCCAATCTTTCCTTGTCTTGGATGGAAGCTAATCCGTTGAATATGCCGGAAGATATATCATTACGCTTGTCTGTTGTAGTGTAGGAGAAAGAAACCGTTGCCAGCGTATTCTTGTCGGTTGTAACACGAATCCATTCGCCCTTTTCCTTCTCCGTGAATGCCTGATAGTGGGATTTCCCGGCCGGAACCATAACAGTCAGTGCTTGTGTCCATGTTCCGTTGCCAAGGGCATCGACTTCAAAAGTAAAGTTCACGTTCTCTTTTCCATCGTTCTTTATCCAAGCGCATTTCTTGCCCCATCCGGCAAACAGGAAAGGTTCGGAATATGCTCCTGCTTTTACGGGTTCGTTTAGATAGATGGCACCTTCTGCCGTAGCGGGACCCAGCTCATCGGGCTTGCTCAAACTGGTAAACCAGATGTTTGAGTTTGATTGTCCGGGGCCTTCAATTCCTCCCTTGGCGCTTCTTTTGTTCAGGAACTCCTTTTGTGCCGAGTCGTCGCATCCGAAGGCGAGTCTGTCATTCCAACGGGTAAAGTCACCGATGACTTTCAAGTAGGCAGAGCGAGGGCGTATCCCTGCTGTGTTTCCAACCGTAAACGTGCGCGGGAATCTCCAGAACAGGCCGTGCATGGTCATCAGATAGTCCGGTCGCTGCTCTGTTCCTACATTGCGGATGCGTGGCCATTCGGTGTTCCAGCCATGTGCACCGTCATAGCTATGGCTTGCCTTGGGCAGGCGGTAGAAGCTCCATCCCTTTTGTGCATCACGTACACCTAACAATACCGACTTATGGTCCCATCCCGTTGTCCAGATAGGGTCTGTTTCCGGGTGATTGTTTCCGTAAATACCTCCGGGGCCTGTCACTTCCACAAACTGGTTCCGGCGGATAATTCTCCATTCTTTGCCGTCCCATTCCGCCAAGGCTCCTGATTCTGCATCGAACTTGCGCTTGGCTTCATCGGAGTCTTCCCCATTGTTGCTGTATATGGTCACTCCTTGTCCGGAGTAGAAACCTTTTCCGTGCGACCCGACCAGTAAATCATTTACATGTGCGGGTCTTCCGTCTGTTTTGGGAATTACATTCCCGTCTTTGTATAAGGTCTTTACATCCAGTGTCTTTACATCTACCTCATAGAACCCTTCTTCCATCGTGGCGTAATAAATCTTGTCGGACGGAGAAGTCAAGTGCCTTGCGTTTCCGGTATGTCTTCCCGGCATTACATCGCATGGTATGGTTCTTACATTGCCTACGGAGTCGATGACATAAGGCCCGATAAACAATTGGTTGCTTTCCTTATGAATCATACGGTTGGCAGGAGTTCCGCCGATACTCTCCTGGCGGACAATTTGTTGGTAGTCCGAAGTGATTTCATAGAGCTTGTCGGTTGAGCCCATCGGGGCATGGGGCGCATACGTGATGGCCCAGAGACGATTGGCCCATGGAACGACGGCTCCCGTTCCGCATTCCCCTTCGTTGTTGTAATAGGCCAGCTGGGGGTAAATGCCCGAAATGTTGTCCGTGAGTACTTCCTTCAGATAGTCGCGCAAACCGGCTGCAATGTCATGTCCGAATGCTCGTGCATTCTTGGCCGTAACCAGTTGCTTGCCATGTATGCCATAAGGCATTTCAAGACTTCCCTGAGGATGTTTCCTTTGAGCTTGCCGGCCCAGGTAGCCATTTTCATGCGTTCCTTGTCGGTTCCCAGTAAAGTCCACGGCTTGGCACCGTAATAGGCGAAGCAGGTAGGGTCATATATCAGTTCGCTTTTGTTGTTTATCTTGACCCATTCGGACAAGCGGAGCTGTTTGGCCTCCATTTTCTTTTCCTTGGAACCCACGAAAAAGATGGAGTCGTTCTGTCCGGAATGGCTGTATGGGCAATGCAGGTCAAGGACTACATTCTTTTGGCCTTCAATCCATGCCGGTATATGTTTTTTGATGGCAGATGTCGTTTCGTGAATGCTGTTTTCGCTATAATCCCGGTTGTGGTCCCAGGGGTGTCGGTTCTTTCCTTGGTCACCGTCTTCCACTCCGTCTTTATCGACGAACGGAATGAACCGGAACTCTACGTTTTCTTTTAGCCAATTGTCGTTTGCAATCGCTTCAATGATGCCTTCCATCACAAAGTTGGCCGTCATTTCGCAAGCATGATGGCGGGCTGTAAAAAGGACTTTGACTTCAGGTGTTCCCGAAGGCTGGCTTATGGTCAACATCTCTACCTCGCGTCCTTTCTTGGTCTTGGTCAACGTGGAGAACTTGAAGTTCGGGTCCTTCCGATAGGCAGCGGTAAATTGGTCCCAATTGGATTGGGTATAAGGAATGGCGAAAGCAAACCGTACTTCCCTGTTCGAAGTAAACGTGTAGCTGAAGCTGCGTGAATGGAAAGCTTCGGGTTGTTCCCATTTCCAGTTGTCGCCTCCGTCGGTGCTTACGGCAACGCCTGCTCTGGTAAAGCAATCGTTCGGCAACTTGAACACGATGCTCTTTCCTTTGGCACGGTTGACGGCGAAATACCAATAGAACCAGAATCCTTGGGTATCTCTCAAGTCAGGTTTAAGCCAAACGGTATCATTCTGCATCTTTTCCACTTGGATATTTCCTCCCGGGAAATCAGCATGTATCCTTATTTGCGCAGAAACAGGAAGGGCAAACAACAATGCAATCAATAGAATGTTTTTCATCATAGGTATGTTAATAGGTGTTTTCTTCTTGCAAATATACTTCCTTTTCCGATGAAAACAAAGCATCGTTTCCTGTTTTTTCTAAAGTCAAGTGAATCGCTTTAAGAAGTATGGAAGTCCTTCCACAATTCCGCCGCCATATCCAGCAATTCGCTTTCCTCTTGCAGGTTATGGCTATAGGCATCGGGGTGGTTGGCGATGTCTTCTGCCGATACGAACTTTCCTTCGTGAAAATGTATTTCGTCTTCCTGCCGGAGGGGGAGAACGTACAGATAAGTCGTACGCCCGTGGTGCGGCTTGGATTTATATTGCACGCAGAAGCGCGGAGATGCATCGGTGCGGATGTGTGCCTGATACTTCTCCTTGATTTTGCGGGCAGTCTTTTCCGATTTGGTGGGTATGTGTTCTCCGCTTTCCTCGATGGGAAGGTCCAGGCGGAGGCTTTCCCCGTCTGCCGCCATACGGGGAACTACATAAATCTTGCCATTACAAACGGGAGCTATCCGTACGATTGGCATATTGTTACTTTCAGGTGTAAATTTTGAATGTTTCATAGTCTCTTCTCTATCATTTTAACTAGATTTTAAAAGGGTAACAAAGAAGAGGGGCATTTTGTTCGGTGGGACTATAATTTGCCTTCGCAAAAATAAAATTCGCGAAGGCGAATTTTTATTTCGCGCCGGCGTTTTCAGAAATAGTTTATTCGACGAACGCTTCAGCAAGAAATAAAAATTCTTCTTCAACAATTGCCTCATTAAACTATTTGTGCAATCACCCCCTAAAGCTTCCGGCGGAAGCTCTATAACGCATTTCGAACAAAACCGGTTTCAGACCTTCAGGAAGTTCAGACTCTCTGAATATGAAACCATTACAATGCGGTTCCCGTCTGAATATCCTACTTTTTATAATGTCATCCAGAGCGAAGCGAAGGATCTCGGTAACATCCGCCAAAAAAGTAAGCGTCTCCACGATTCTATATTGTCGATTATTTCCGTTTCTTCTACCTTTGCTTCTCTTAATTTAAACAGATAAATATGATAGAAGCAGACATTCGTTTTCAGCAGACTTGGGAGCAATATGCAGAAGAACTTAAAA
>JAFQBF010000135.1 GCA_017416735.1 Bacteroidaceae bacterium
CTATGGCAGCCGTTTCTACAGGAGGTTTTTCGACCAAACAAGCCAGCATTGCCGCCTTCCAATCTCCTATGATAGAATAGGTCATTACTTTATTGATGTTTTTAGGGGGAATGAACTTCTCATTGTTATATCTTTCTACCCTCAAAGGACGTCCCAAAGAATTGTTCAAGGACGGTGAGTTCCGTACTTACCTGAAGATTGTAGCAGTATTTACGGGCATCCTCTCTGTCGGACTATACTTTACCACATCGATGAATGTAGAGGAAGCTTTCCGTAATTCCATCTTCCAAGTAGTTACTATCCTTACTACAACCGGATTCTGCACGCTCGACTATATGACATGGGCACCTCTACTTTGGCTGATGGTTTCTTTCCTTATGTATTTCGGAGCCTGTTCGGGTTCTACCACTGGAGGAATCAAGTGTATTCGTCTTCACTTGTTGGGACGGATTATTTCCAATGAATTTAAGAAAATCATACATCCCAACCAGATCGTTCCCGTAAAGTTGAACGGAAAAGCTATTCCCGAACGCATAATGACTTCCATCGTAGCTTTTATCCTGATTTATTTGGGAATGGTAGCGATAGGCTTGACTGTAAATATGGCCTTTGGGCTTGACTTCATCGAAGCCTACGGTTTGTCGCTGACCAGTGTCGGCAACGTCGGCCCGGGTCTTGGCTTTTTTGGTCCGGCTCATAGTATATCTTCCTTACCCGATGTTCTGAAATGGTTCAGCAGCATCCAAATGCTTCTTGGGCGTCTGGAATTTTTCGCGATTTTCATTTTATTCTCTCCGAGTTTCTGGGAACGGAAGTAAACTTTCAGGCAAAAAGTAAGCGGGTAACCAAATACGATTGCGCCACCCATTTACTTTTATGTGGAAACGACAGGATTCATATCGCAATTTACACTTTATTTCAAAATAAATGGCTACCTTTGCAGCTTCAAAAAGGAAAAAGGTGCAAAGATTGGTAAAATTCATCTGTTCGATACTCCTGCTGATGATCGTCACAACGATGGCAGACAGACAGGAAGCTACGGAACCGCAGGAAGCGATGCCGCAAATGCGTGTATCCTGCTATACCGATGCCGAACAGTCTGCCGCCGCATGGACAATGGCCCATCTCTTTGCTGAACGTATGGCGATTCCGGTCTATGTCACCGGAGAATTACCAGGCTATCATCCCACTCATTCCAAGCCTAAATGCCTACAAGGCAACCTGCGAACGGGATACAATAGTTCCCATCTACACGAAGGCACCAGTCTTCATCCCCAACGGATACCTATCCATTACCACGTCATAGACTATTACATCTATACGCTGGAACATATCTTGATTTAGCCCATACCTCATTATATATACATAACCAATGAACGTCCTCATCGGCCGAGTCATTGGGCGAGTTTCATTTGGTAAAATCACTAAAATTAGTCAATATATGTATTTAACACTCTTGGTGGTCGTCATCTTGACCGCCATTGCACTTGTAGCCGTGGCATTGGGGATAGCCCATGCCGTGTCGCCACGCTCGTTCAACCCCCAGAAGGGAGAAGCCTACGAATGTGGCATACCTACCCGAGGGAAGTCGTGGATGCAGTTCAAGGTGGGGTACTACCTCTTTGCCATCCTCTTCCTGATGTTCGACGTGGAAACCGTCTTTCTCTTCCCCTGGGCAGCCGTGGTGCAGGACCTGGGAGTCCTGGGACTCGTCAGCATCCTGTTCTTTTTACTCATCTTGGTGTTGGGCCTGGCATACGCCTGGCGGAAAGGAGCGCTGGAATGGAAATGAAGAAACCTACGATAAAGGGCATTCCGTATGAGGAATGGAAAAACAATGAGTACCTGGGAGAAATGGTCAAGCAACTTAATGAAGGGGGCACCAAAGTTTGGATGGGCTGCCTGGACGACCTTATCAACTGGGGACGAAGCAACTCGCTGTGGCCGCTTACCTTTGCAACCAGCTGTTGCGGCATCGAGTTTATGGCAGTGGGAGCTGCCCGGTATGATTTCGCCCGATTCGGGTTTGAAGTAACCCGTGCCAGTCCTCGTCAGGCGGACATGATTATGGTGGCAGGAACCATTACTCATAAGATGGCTCCGGTACTGAAACGTCTTTACGATCAGATGGCCGACCCGAAGTATGTGGTGGCCGTGGGTGGATGTGCCATCAGTGGCGGGCCGTTCAAGAAGTCTTACCACGTATTGAATGGTGTCGATAAGATTTTGCCAGTGGATGTATATATCCCAGGATGTCCTCCACGGCCGGAGGCCTTGCTGTATGGCATGATGCAGTTGCAACGTAAAGTGAAATTGGAAAAATTCTTCGGTGGTGTGAACCGGAAAGATTCACCACAGAGTGCCACCGAGTAACACAGAGTTTTTCATTTATTTGAGTGTACCTACGGAAGAAAAACATGGACTCTGTGAAACTCCGTGAACTCCGTGGTGAAATAGCCAAACGATAAGAATATGACATTTATAGAACCTGAAAAGATACATCAAGCATTGGCGGAACTGCGGGCGGAAGGCTACGACTTCCTCCGCTCGCTCACCGGTATGGACTGGGGCGAGGAAGGACTGGGCGTGGTCTATCACCTGGAAAAGACCGCCACCGGCGAGAACAAGGCGGTGCGGACGGTTACGCCCCATCGCGAGAATCCGGAGCTGCCCAGTGTATGCGACATTTGGAAAGCTGCCGAGCTGAACGAACGCGAAGCATACGACTTCTTCGGCATCCGCTTCATCGGACACCCCGACATGCGCCGCCTGTACCTGCGCGAAGACTGGATAGGCCATCCGTTCCGCAAGGATTATGACGAAAGTCTGAACCCGCTCCGCATGACCAACGAAGAGCCGGAGGATGCCACCCAGCACTATGAAGAGCTGCCCGACGGCAGTGTCATCAAGAAGCGTGACGTCATCTTTGCACAAGATGAATACATCATCAATATCGGTCCGCAGCATCCCGCCACCCACGGCGTACTCCGATTCCGTGTCTCCCTCGAAGGGGAAATCATCAAGAAGCTGGACGTACACTGCGGATACATACACCGAGGCATCGAGAAGATGTGCGAAAGCCTCACCTATCCGCAGACCTTGGCACTGACCGACCGTCTGGACTATCTGAGCGCCCATCACAACCGCCACGCACTGTGCATGTGCATCGAAAAGGCGATGGGCATCGAGGTGAGCGAACGTGTGCAGTACATCCGTACCATCATGGACGAACTGCAGCGCATCGACTCGCACCTGCTCTTCTTCTCCTGCCTGTGCATGGACTTGGGAGCCTTGACCGCTTTCTTCTACGGATTCCGCGACCGCGAAAAGATTCTCGACATCTTCGAGGCGACTACCGGCGGACGACTGATTCAGAACTACAACACCATCGGAGGCGTACAGTACGACATCGCCCCCGACTTCGTACAGAAGGTGAAGGAGTTCATCGCCTGGCTGCGCCCTACATTGAGGGAATACCACGAAGTGTTTACCGGCAACATCATCGCCCACGGCCGTCTGGAAGGGGTAGGCACGCTGAGCCGTGAGGATGCCATATCGTTCGGAGCAACCGGAGGTACCGGACGTGCCAGCGGTTGGGCGTGCGACGTCCGCAAGCGTCACCCGTATGCCATGTACGGCAAGGTGGATTTCAAGGAAATCGTCCGTACGGAAGGCGACAGTTTCGCCCGCTACATGGTGCGCATGGAGGAAATCGTGGAAAGCATGAACATCATCGAACAGCTGATAGACAACATCCCCGAAGGTCCGTTCCAGGAAAAGACCAAGGCCATCATCAAGGTGCCCGAAGGCAGCTACTATGCAGCCGTAGAGGGAAGCCGTGGTGAGTTCGGTGTATTCCTGGAAAGCCGTGGCGACAAGTACCCGTACCGGTTGAAGTTCCGCAGCACCGGACTGCCACTCGTTTCCATCATGGATACCGTATGTCAAGGTGCCAAGATTGCCGACTTGATAGCCATCGGCGGTACCGTGGATTATGTAGTACCTGATATTGACAGATAAGTAAATGAAGAATGAAGAATAGTCGCTTTGCGACAAAATGAAGAATGGCATCCGAATGGAAATTCTTCATTCTTCATTCATAATTCTTAATTTATAAAAATTATGTTTGATTTTAGTATAGTAACCCAATGGATACACAACCTGCTCACTTCTTTCCTGCCGGAAGACGTGGCGGTATTCATTGAATGTCTGGCTATCGGGGTCTGCATCCTCTTGGCATACGCCATCATAGCCATCATTATGATTTTTATGGAACGAAAGGTCTGCGCTGCCTTCCAGTGCCGGCTCGGGCCGATGCGTGTAGGTCCCTGGGGCACCATCCAGGTATTTGCCGACGTGTTCAAGATGTTGATTAAGGAAATCATCGCCATCCGGCACTCCGACCGATTCCTGTACAACTTGGCTCCGTACATCGTCATCCTCGCCTCCATCATGGCGTTCAGCTGCCTGCCGTTCAGCAAGGGAATGGAAGTGCTCGACTTCAATGTAGGTATCTTCTTCCTGATGGCAGCATCAAGTATCGGTGTGGTAGGTATTTTGTTGGCAGGTTGGAGTTCCAACAACAAGTACTCGCTCATCGGCGCCATGCGAAGCGGCGCACAGATGATTAGCTACGAGCTCTCTACCAGCCTTAGCTTGCTGACTATCATCGTATTGACCGACACCATGCAATTCTCCGAGATTGTAGAGCGTCAAGCCGACGGATGGTTCATCTTCAAGGGACACATCCCGGCATTCATCGCCTTCGTGATTTACCTCATCGCCGGCAATGCGGAAGTGAACCGTGGACCGTTCGACTTGCCGGAAGCGGAAAGTGAGTTGACCGCCGGTTATCACACCGAATACTCGGGTATGCACTTCGGCCTGTTCTATGTGGCCGAGTTCGTGAACCTCTTCATCATTGCCGGTGTAGCTGCTACCATCTTCTTGGGTGGCTGGATGCCGTTGCACGTGCCGGGACTGGACGGATTCAACACCGTGATGGACTACATTCCGGGCTTCGTATGGTTCTTTGGCAAGGCATTCTTCGTGGTATGGATTCTCATGTGGTTCAAGTGGACCTTCCCTCGTCTGCGTATCGACCAAATCCTGACGTTGGAATGGAAGTACTTGGTTCCGATAGGCTTGGTGAATCTGCTGTTGATGGTAATTATTGTGGTATTCGACTTACACTTTTAAGCTATGAAAGAAAAACGATCATACATCGGAGGTCTGATGCACGGCATCGGCTCCCTATTGACAGGGATGAAAATCACAGGTCGTGAGTTCTTCACGAAGAAAGTGACCGAGCAGTATCCCGAAAACCGAGACACATTAGAGATTTCGCCTCGCTTCCGTGGCCGACTGACCATGCCGACCGATGCGGAAGGCAACAACAAGTGCATCGCTTGCGGACTATGCCAGATGGCTTGTCCCAACGACACCATCCGCATCACCAGCGAGAGTGTGCTCAATGAAGAAACAGGCAAGAAGAAAAAAGTATTGGTGAAGTACGAATACGACCTTGGCGCCTGCATGTTCTGCCAATTATGCGTCAATGCCTGTCCACACGGAGCCATCGAGTTCTCTACTGAATTTGAGAATGCCGTGTTCGACCGCAGTACGCTGATACAAACCCTCAATAAGAAATAAAAGATTGAAGATATTATGACACTGAATTTAATTGTTTTCATTGTGCTGGCTTTGTTCATCGGCGTCTGTTCGGTACTGGCAGTAACGACCTCGCGCATCTTGCGTGCGGCCACCTACTTGCTCTTCGTTCTGTTCGGGACAGCCGGTATTTACTTCCAGCTTCACTACTCCTTCCTGGGAGCGGTACAATTACTCATCTATGCCGGTGGTATCACCGTACTTTATGTATTCAGTATCTTGCTTACCTCCAGCCAAGGCGACAAGGCCGAACCGCTGAAGAGCGGAAAGATGATTGCCGGACTTATATCTACATTGGCAGGTTTGGGCATCTGCCTCTTCGTGATGCTGAAGCACCAATTCCTCCCTTCCCGGTTTGTAGAAGGCGAGCTGGACGTACAGACCATCGGTTATACCTTGATGGGAATGGGAAAGTATCAATATGTATTGCCCTTCGAAGTCATCAGTATCCTGCTGTTGGCTTGCATTGTGGGCGGAATTATGATTGCACGTAGAAGATAAGGATTATGGTACAAATGGAATTATATCTGGTGGTTTCCACCTTTATGATGTTCGTAGGCATCTATGGGTTCTTTACCCGACGCAACTTGTTGGCCATGCTTATCAGCGTGGAACTGATTCTGAACTCGGTTGATATCAACTTCGCCGTGTTCAACCGCTTCCTCTTCCCGGGACAGCTCGAAGGATTCTTCTTTGCCCTGTTCGCCATCGGGGTGAGTGCGGCCGAAACTGCTGTAGCTATTGCCATCATCATCAATATCTACCGCAACATTAAGAATATCCAAGTCAAGAACCTTGATGAAATGAAGCATTAATTATGGAATATACATTGTTTATCCTCCTGTTGCCTTTCCTGAGTTTCTTGATTTTAGGATTGGCAGGCATGAAAATGAAGCACCAAGTAGCCGGTGCCATCGGTACAGCTTCGTTGTTGGGAGTAACGGCCTTGTCCTACATGACGGCTTTCGATTACTTCACAGCCGGACGTACTGCCGAAGGTGTCTATCCGACACTCATGCCCTATAACTTTGAATGGTTACCGTTCACCGACAGCTTGAGCATCCACATGGGTATCTTGCTCGACCCGATTTCGGTCATGATGCTCGTGGTTATCTCTACCGTCAGCTTGATGGTACATATCTATTCGTTCGGTTACATGAAAGGTGAGAAAGGTTTCCAACGCTACTATGCGTTCCTTTCCCTCTTTACCATGTCCATGCTCGGACTGGTTGTCGCTACCAACATCTTCCAGATGTATATCTTTTGGGAATTGGTGGGTGTCAGCTCTTACTTGCTCATCGGGTTCTATTACACCAAGAAAGAAGCCGTGGCAGCCAGCAAGAAGGCGTTCATTGTTACCCGCTTTGCCGACTTGGGCTTCCTCATCGGTATCCTGATTTATGGTTACTATGCCGAGACCTTCTCGTTCACTCCGGCTATCGGTGCTTTGGCTGCTGCCGGTACGATGATACCTTTGGCATTGGGACTGATGTTCGTGGGTGGTGCCGGTAAGAGTGCCATGTTCCCGTTGCACATCTGGTTGCCGGATGCGATGGAAGGTCCGACTCCTGTGTCTGCCTTGATTCACGCTGCTACCATGGTAGTTGCCGGTGTATATTTGGTAGCCCGCATGTTCCCGTTGTTCATCGGTTATGCTCCCGAAGTATTGCCTTGGATTGCTTACGTAGGTGTCTTCACTGCTTTCTATGCAGCGAGTGTGGCTTGCGTGCAGAGCGACATCAAGCGTGTCTTGGCATTCTCTACCATTTCACAGATTGGTTTCATGATTGTGGCTTTGGGTGTCTGCACTTCCGACGACCCACATCACGGCGGTTTGGGTTATATGTCGAGCATGTTCCACTTGTTCACTCACGCCATGTTCAAGGCATTGTTGTTCCTTGGTGCAGGTAGCATCATCCATGCGGTACATAGCAACGAAATGAGTGCCATGGGCGGTCTCCGCAAGTATATGCCGATTACCCACATCACCTTCCTGATTGCTTGCTTGGCCATTGCCGGCATTCCTCCGTTCTCGGGCTTCTTCTCGAAGGATGAGATTCTGACCGCTTGCTTCCAGTTCAGTCCGGTAGTGGGCTGGATCATGACAGGCATTGCTGCCATGACGGCATTCTATATGTTCCGTCTCTATTATGGAATATTCTGGGGGTGCGAGTCGCACAAACAGATTTCGACAAGCGATGCTAACCATACACACCACACTCCGCACGAATCTCCATTGGCAATGACATTCCCATTGGTATTCTTGGCAGTAGTGACTTGTGTATCGGGTTTCATTCCTTTCGGTGAATTTGTGAGCAGCAACGGGCAGGCTTACCACATCCACTTGGATATGCAGGTAGCCATCACCAGCGTAGTGATTGCCGTGCTTTCCATCGGCCTCGCTACTTGGATGTATATGCGTCCACAGCAGCCGGTGGCCGATATGCTGGAAAAGAAGTTCAAGCGCTTGCATACCGCTGCCTATCGCCGTTTCTACATGGACGAAGCCTGGCTGTTCGTGACCAAGAAAGTGATTTTCCGTTGCATCAGTACCCCGTTGGCTTGGTGGGACCGTCGTGTCATCGACCAGTTCTTCAACTTCACCGCTTGGGGAACCCATGCGGCAGCCGAAGACATTCAGGACATGCAGAGCGGTCATGTACAACAGTATGCCATTTGGTTCCTGGCCGGTGCCATTGCGTTGACGATTATTTTATTGATATAAAAATAGTTATTGTCATTCAGAGCGAAGCGAAGAATCTCGGTAACACAGCGTAGCCGAGAACGTGCATGCCATCGAGATTCTTCCTCCCTTCGGTCGTCTGAATGACAATAGGAGAAAACAAAAAATATTATGAATATATTAAGTCTTTTCGTACTTATCCCCTTGTTGATGCTGGGTGCGCTCTGGGCTGCACGCAACATCAACCAAGTGCGTGGTGTGATGGTAGTCGGCTCGACCTTGTTGTTGGCTTTGTCGGTCTATCTCACCATCGATTATCTCGCTCTGCGACAAGCCGGCGAGACCGCCGAAATGCTCTACACCGCCTCTACCTCCTGGTATGCCCCGTTGCATATCTGCTATTCTGTGGGTGTAGATGGTATCTCCGTGGCGATGCTGTTGCTTAGCTCCATCATTGTATTTACCGGGACATTCGCTTCCTGGCAACTGAAGCCGATGACCAAGGAATACTTCCTTTGGTTCACGTTGTTGAGTGCCGGTGTATTCGGTTTCTTTATCTCGACCGACTTGTTCACCATGTTCATGTTCTACGAAGTGGCCCTGATTCCGATGTACTTGCTCATCGGTGTTTGGGGTAGCGGACAGAAGGAATATGCCGCCATGAAGCTGACACTGATGTTGATGGGTGGTTCTGCCTTCCTGCTGATGGGTATCTTGGGTATCTTCTACGGAGCCGGTGGCGACACCATGAACCTGCTCGACATTGCCCAACGCCACATCCCGACTGATGTGCAGCACCTGTTCTTCCCGCTCATCTTCTTGGGTTTCGGGGTATTGGGCGCCCTGTTCCCGTTCCATACCTGGAGTCCCGACGGGCACGCTTCGGCACCGACTGCCGTATCCATGCTCCATGCCGGCGTACTGATGAAGCTCGGCGGCTACGGCTGCTTCCGTGTGGCCATGTATCTGATGCCGGAAGGTGCAGCGATGTGGGGAAACTTCTTCCTGGTACTGACCACCATCTCCGTGGTTTACGGTGCGTTCAGTGCGGTGGTTCAGACCGACTTGAAGTACATCAATGCCTATTCATCGGTATCCCACTGCGGCCTCGTGCTCTTTGCCTTGCTGATGATGACCCGCACTTCTTGTACCGGTGCCATCCTGCAGATGCTTTCACATGGCCTGATGACCGCCTTGTTCTTTGCCCTCATCGGTATGATTTATGGCCGTACCCATACGCGCGACATCCGCTTCATGGGTGGCTTGATGAAGATCATGCCCTTCTTGGCCGTAGGCTATGTCATTGCCGGTCTCGCCAACCTCGGTTTGCCGGGTTTGAGTGGTTTCGTGGCCGAAATGACCGTCTTTGTCGGCTCGTTCCAGAACGATGATACCTTCCACCGGGTATGTACCATCGTAGCTACCACCAGTATCGTGATTACAGCTGTGTATATCCTC
>JAFQBF010000108.1 GCA_017416735.1 Bacteroidaceae bacterium
ACGTTCGCCCACTTCCTGCTTGCGGGTAGGATGCACATCCAGCGAATCTCCTCTATCTGTACATACAGCCATACCCGTGTTAGGTATTTCCTCCATCAAACGGCGTTGGCTGTCACGGAACCAAGGCCAAGACGGACGGTTCAAGCTAGACAACTGTACAAAATAGAATGGCATTTCATCGTTATTCCAGTTCTTACGCCAACTCTGCACCAAAAGCTTGAACAACTTTTCGTGAGCATCCTTGTTGTGTGCATTCGATTCCCCCTGATACCACAACACACCCTTGATAGGATATTGCTGCAACGGAAGGATACCCGATTCATACAAATAACAAGGTTCATACGGATGGCGCTGGAACTTGTACGAAGACTTCTTCACGTTCAACGCCGCACGTCCGCGCACCCAATCCTGAATGAAATCGTTCTTTATCCAATTCCTCAAGATAGCAGGAAACTCATATTCCAATGTACGACGGTCAACCCAAGCCTCTGTGGGCGAACCACCAATGGCATTACAGATCAAGCCAACAGGAACTTGCAGACTATCCTGCAACATCTTACCAAAATAATAGGCAATAGCCGAGAACTGACCAGCCGTTTCCGGTGAACAAACCGTCCAAGATGCATCTGTATAGTATTGCAAATGATTCAAGGAATCAAGCACAGATGCCTCCCATTCCACCGGATTGGTACGCCAACGAGCCTTCATATCGAACAAGCGAATTTGGTTATTGGCAGCCTGAGGAATGTCACGTTTGCCAGTAGCCGACCAACTTAACCAGAACTCCATATTCGACTGACCGGAGCAAAGCCATACTTCGCCAGCCAATACCTTATTATATATAAGTTCCTTTTTACCCGCCGAAATTTCCAAGGTATAAGGACCACCAGCTTTCAGAGGTTCAAGTATCACACTCCACTTTCCATTAGAAGCAGCTTCCGCCTTTTTCTTCTGACCGGCAATCTTTACAGTTACCTTTTCTCCGGCATTGGCTTTTCCGTGAATGGTCAAAGGCTGTCCATGTTGCAACACCATATTGTCGGAATACATATCCGACATCTGCAAGCCACCAAAGTCACCGGTTATGCCTTCATATACCGTCTTGGCCAAGATGGCAGCTCCTTCTGCATTCGGATGCACCGCATCTTCCAAAATATACGGATAAGGATAAAGCGGTTCATGGAAATCAATCAGCTGCACACCTTCCGCCTTGGCTATACATTCGATGGCCAACTGAATTTCAGCATGCCAATCACGAGTGCCCGACTCAAAACGATAATGACGGTCGGACAATGGTGTCATTCGAGCCAACAAGAAACGAACCTTCGGATTCACCTCACGGAAGGATTGCATCAACGAACGATAATCACCGATGAATTCATCCCGATAGTTCGGCCAATTTCGAGGGTCTGTATCGTTGATACCCAAATGAATCACCACGATGTCACCGGCAAAAGCCAAAGCATCCTTATATTCTTGTTGTTGAGTATATGGACGATGTCCCTTATTTAATAAGGTAGCACCGGGCTTCCCGAAGTTACCCACTTCGTACTTGTCACCCAACATCTGTTGAAGCTTCACAGGATAGGCATTCTTTTCACGTTCGGCAACTCCCGTACCATAAGTGATACTGTTACCTACACAAGCAACTTTAATTTTATCTTGTGCATAACCTGTAACAGCTATGAGCAGTACCAATCCAAGAGTCAATAACTTCTTCATAATCACATCTTCTTATCTGGAGAATAAATCAAGCCCTCTACTGCCTTCTGGCCATCAGGAGTTACAAACACCGTGGTAAACATCCACTTCACAAGTCTAACTTCATGGCTTCTGAACTTGCCGATTGGCAGTTTCCAGAACACCTTGTTCCAACCCTTATTCAGTTTCACCATCACAGGAGGACGTGCCACACAGTTTTCATTACCCAAAGCAATTTCATTGCTCTTGGTTGTATGTGTTGCAGTCCATGTGGGTGGTGCAATTTCTTCATCATTAATCCACAAACGGCTACCCCGATAATCCCATGTACCTTGCTTCGGAGGAAGGTCCATTTCCGAACGGCTGTAATTCTGTGTTTCTGCCCACATACCTACTTCCTGATCCTTTGGAGAATATACCCAGGTGTAAGCGTATGCCGTATGATTTTCTTGCGGATTCTTATAGAAAGTAGGAATACTGGTAGGAAGACCTCCCCATACATGGCGGAAATAAATACCTGCACCGATAGCCGAACGTACGCCATATCGCTTTCCTTCGTATTCATAGCTATCCTGCAAATCTTGTTCAGGCGGGAACACCTTGGCCATATCGCCACCATTAGGAAATGCGTCGGTGATGTTCCACTTCACATTAGTCTGCTTCACATATCCGAACGGATATCCTTGGAAATACTTTTCCTTATGCCACAACATACGTTTTTCAAATTCTGCAAACGATTTGTAAGTTTCCGAATCTTCATTCCACATCATGGTACCTTCACCATCATAATATTGTGACCCTCCTCCCAACCAAGTGCGTTCAGCCAACGCCAACATACTCGGATAGAAGTTATTTTCAAGAACCATATTTTCTTCAGAAGAGAGCAAACGATCGTGCCACAAAGCAACAATGGAGCCCACCACATCTTCTGTTTGTTCTGTAAGATTATAAATCTTGCTATCATACAAAGCCACCAAATCGGCAAAAGTGTCAAAATGATTGGTATAATGGAATTTACTATCGATGTGCGGAATGCCTGGAGTCACCTTTCCACGGAAGCTCCACATCTGCATCATATCAATTTCACCAGGCTTATAGTTCCAACCCGGATTCCAAGAAATAACCTTCTTACCTTTTGCACGAATGTAAGATACCATTTCGGGTACAAATGTCTTGTTCCAAAAATCCACTTCATCTGTTCCAATGTGGAGATAAGGAAGTTCTGCAAAAGTTTCACAAACTTCATCCACCAACAGCTTCAGAATTTTCATACCCTCCGGACTCTGCATATCGTGACGGAACGTACGCACGAAAGCAGCACTATGACCTGGCATATCAATTTCCGGAATCAGCAACACGTTGTGTTTTTTACAGAAAGCCACCAATTCCTTGGCTTCCTCAATAGTATAATACTTTCCCTGCAGACGAGTCATATTCACACTATCGTTCAGCATCGGGAAAATCTTGCTTTCCAAACGCCATGCCTGGTTTTCAGTCAAATGCCAATGAAACACATTGATTTTATAACGGGAAAGGATTTCAATTTCCTTCTTCAGTTCATCCAAAGCCAAGTAGCTTCGGCCTACGTCGTGCATAAAGCCACGAATCTTGAATGCCGGCCAATCGACGATTTCACAAGCCTTTACCGTAGCACGCTTACCATTCTTCACCATCAATTGGCGCAAAGTTTGAATAGCCCAATACACGCCTTTTTCAGTCACGGCTTCTACTTCGACGCCTTGGCGAGTTACTTTCAAACGATAAGCTTCTTCTTGATTCAATTTGGCACCTGTTATTTCCGGGACCAACTTCACGGCTATTTTTCGTGAAGATTTAGTCACCGCTTCACCACCAGCTTCGGTTATCCAATTTTCCCACTCTTCTTGCCATACCGGAGTATCCAAGACTACTTTTCCCATCACAAAAGTACCACCAGCATATTCTACCTGCTGCGGTGTTGGAATCAAATTGTTAGCAGACTGCGCAAATGCAACCACACTTGCCAACAACATCACCATCATTAAGGTTAACTTTTTCATCTATTATTTGTTTTTTATTTTATCTGATTAGCATAGACCTTCGATTAATTCGGTAAAAATAAAGAAAGTTGTTGATATTCCCAAATTATTTTACCACCTTTATGCAGATAAGTCGTTTTTTTGATTGGTGACAAACAAAAAAAATGGATGCACCGCTATGGTACATCCATCTAATTCGTACACCCGATGAGAATCGAACTCATATCGTCGGAACCGGAATCCGGTATTCTATCCATTGAACTACGGGTGCCTTTATGAAAAAGCGATGCAAAAGTACAAAAAAACTTCTTGTATTCCTAACAATTCATCAAAAAACTATCCTCAACCACCCTTCGCTATTCTTTCAATCAAGTTTAAACCATTTCCCCAACATTTTTGTTCATTTTGTTAACGTTATAACAATTATTCGCTATATTTGCGCTCAATTTAAAATAAATATAAGACAAAATGAGTTATCTGATAAAACCCAAAGACTATAAGCCATTACTCGATTTGAAACAAACCGAGTTGGGCATCAAACAAATAAAGGACTTTTTCCAACAGAATTTGTCTTCCGAGCTTCGTTTACGCCGTGTTACCGCCCCGCTCTTTGTGCTGAAAGGTATGGGTATCAACGATGACCTTAGCGGAAAGGAACGCGCCGTGTCCTTTCCTATCAAGGATTTGGGAGATGCACAGGCCGAAGTGGTTCATTCATTAGCCAAGTGGAAACGACTCACCTTGGCCGAATACAATATCGAACCTGGTTATGGCATTTATACCGATATGAATGCCATCCGCGCCGACGAGGAATTGGGTAATTTGCATTCGCTCTATGTCGATCAATGGGACTGGGAACGTACCATTACAGCCGAACAACGCAATGTCAATTTCCTGAAGCAGATTGTAACCCGCATTTACTCGGCTATGCGCCGTACTGAATATATGGTATGCGAAATGTATCCTCAAATCAAACCTTTCCTACCGCACGACATCCGCTTCATCCACGCTGAAGGGCTGATGCTACGCTACCCCAACCTTAGTCCGAAAGACCGCGAGCACGCCATCACCAAAGAATATGGCGCCGTGTTCATTATCGGCATCGGATGCCAGCTGAGCGACGGCAAACCTCATGATCTCCGTGCCCCCGACTATGACGACTACAGTACCATCGACCCCGAGACAGGACTTCCGGGACTAAATGGCGACTTATTGGTTTGGAATCATGTATTGGAGCGCTCGGTAGAGCTCTCGTCGATGGGTATCCGTGTTGACAAGGAAGCCCTTCTTCGACAACTTGCCCTCAGCGGCCAGGAGCAACGCAAGGAACTTTACTTCCATCGTCGTTTGCTCCACGGCACATTGCCTTTGTGCATCGGTGGAGGTATAGGTCAGTCACGCCTCTGTATGCTCTATTTGCAGAAAGCACACATCGGTGAAATCCAAGCCAGTATCTGGCCTGAAGATATGCGCCGCGAATGTGCCGAATGCGGGATGACACTCATTTAAGGATTTCGAAGCCATGAATGTACAGATAGAAGAAAGCTGGAAGCGACAGCTAACCACAGAATTTGAGAAAGACTATTTCGTCCGTCTCACCGATTATGTACGTGCAGAATATCGCACAACAACCATTTACCCACCGGGTAAACTGATTTTCAATGCCTTCAACCTCTGTCCTTTCGACCGGACAAAGGTTGTCATCATCGGTCAAGACCCTTACCATGGTCCTGGACAGGCACATGGTCTCTGTTTCTCGGTAAACGACGGAGTAGCCTTTCCACCATCCTTACAAAATATTTTCAAGGAAATACAAAGCGATTTGGGGATAGCTGTACCTACCAGCGGCAACCTCACCCGCTGGGCCAATCAAGGCGTATTGCTACTCAATGCCACCCTTACCGTACGGGCTCACCAAGCGGGCTCACATCAACGCAAAGGTTGGGAAGAATTTACTGATGCTGCCATCCGTGCATTGGCCGAACAACGCGAGCATATAGTCTTTATTTTATGGGGAGCTTATGCACAGAAGAAAGGTGCTTTCATCGATAGGAACAAACACTTGGTATTATCTTCCGCACACCCATCACCACTCTCGGCTTACCATGGTTTCTTCGGCAACAAACATTTTAGCCGTGCCAATGAATATCTAACGGCTCATGGGGAATCGCCCATCCAATGGTAATAGTACTTCAAGAGAACATTCATCTTCACATCCGGCACTCCGCATTGATTCTCCATCAATTGGAGTGCCGGAAATGAAGACAAGAAAGTTACCGATTTAGGGTTTCCCTACGGCCTGAACTGCCTTTTGGGATATAATCCGCTCAAACTCTTTACCATTCTTCACCGGTTCTTTTATCAATTCCGGGCGATTATACGTATAGGTGTAATTGTCATAAAACAGAGGATCTTTCTGAGGCAACAAAAAAGGTTTCCCCGTCTCCCCCGTCTCTGGGTTAAAAGATGCGAAATAAGGACGTGCCCACAATCCATCCATTCGTTTGCTGCTGAACACAAACCAGTGACCATTCGAGCTCCACGTATGATAGCTGTCCACATCATCACTATTAACTTCCACGAGGGGTCGGATTTCGTTTGAATTCAAGTTCATCAGATACAATTCACTTTCCGGATGCCAAATGGAAAAATTACCATAATCCGACAATGTAAACATCAAATACTTGCCATCAGGCGATATGCACGGAAAGGATACGGATTTGGACTGAGCTGATGCCTGAAAAAGAACTTCAGGTGCTCCCAACTTCTCCGTAGATGAATCAAAGCTAACCTTACATAAATCATAACGGATACTGTCCAACGACATACCTTTCTGATAACCTTGCGCACGAGTGAAATACAAGTCTTTCCCATTAGGCGACCATGCCGGGAATGTCTCCATGAATTCATCCCCATACACCAATGAATCCGTAAAAGAACAATGGTTTTCTACATCGTATATCATCAAATCTGCTCCCAAATCGGACACTTCAATCGCCTTTTGACCAGCAGAATGAAAGAATTGTTGAATTTCATTCGTAGAAAAAGCAATGTATTTCCCCGAAGGATGCCAGGAACTATACGTAGGGCCATATTTAAACCCTTCTGCCTTGGGATTGATTTTCTCTATCTTTCCATTGTGCTGTATCAGCGTTCCTCCTTGTGCGCCACGGATATGCATCATCATATCATCCGGTGACTGTGCATTGAATGTATGACAATTTACACATTGCAAGCCAAAGTTCCGGTTTTCCACTATTGGAGTTTCTTCGTATGAACTCAAGTCACGTTGATAAACACCCATTTCATTCCATAGCTCATATCCAGGATAAAGCAGACGATAAGCTAAATACCCATCAATGGGTTGAGGAGAAATCGTATTACGTATATCCGCATATCGCACCCATTCATCCTTTTGCTTGATACTGATTCGGAAAAACACCTCTTTTCCAGAAGCATCATCCAATAGCTTTCCCCACTTCTTGGCAGGAATCTGTACTACAGGTTTCTTCGTATGTACAATAAATGACGGATTGGCTTCTACTACCCCAAACTCGACCTGATATCCTTCCCCCTCTTCCTGAATGACAAAATTAGGAGGAGCGATATTCACCGGAAAAGTTACCGCAGAATAATCGGGAAAGATAACTGGAGTTTCAGCTACTTCACGATCTGCCGGATGATAGCTATGGCAACTTGTCATCCACAACAACAAGAGACAATATATCCAATTGAAAGTTTTCATATATTATATATTTAATTGGCTATTACCTTATTTCCATAAGGACTGATGTAATTCATATAGAACCAGAATGTCTTTCCAAACTCTTTCTGCAAGAGACTCATTTGTTGATTCCCCATCAGCTGATAGTATCGGGCAAAACGGGCTTCCGTCTCGGCACTTACACGATATCCACTTTGAGCAAACCTTTCTTCGCCCACTTTCAGTTTATAGACAAGCAAAGCCTCTTCGTATGCAGTGGGCAAGGAAGGGTAATCAAAATTCTTGATCCGATATAAGTTATCCACAAACCTAATGACATTGTTACTGAGCAAAAGATAACTCATCAAGTATTCGAATGCCATCTTGTTCTTAGGATCATGATTGCATATATACTCCAGTTCCGGACCGATATTAATGGCATTGGTAAAGCGAGCCGGAACATCTATGACTCCTGCCAATGCGTTTCGGAGCCCCTCCACTTTTCCAGTTTCCAAACTTGCTTCCAATTGCAGAGCCTGTTCTTTATAGAACAATGACTTTTTCAGTTTATTGATGAAACGCTGAGCTACCTTCGGGCGATTGTTCACAATGTTGTATCGAGCCAAATTCAACAAATGTGGTGCAGTTTCTCCCCACACCGCCATGGCTTCGAATTCCCAATGATGTGCCTCATTGATGTGTCCCAAATCTTCATAAAGGAAATGTCCGTATTCACTTTCCCGACTGTCGCTGTTCCAAGGAAAGTAAATGGCTTTTACCCCAAGCAATTGGGGATAGTCAAACAAATGGTAAGGCAACAAACCTTTGTGATAAAGTGCCATCTGATGGAAATAAGCTATCAGGTGATTGGTCTTCCCGCTATTCAGATAAAGCTTCGTGTATTCCAGCACTTTATCCCAATCCTTGGCCTTTACGTTCATTTCGGCTTTCAGCATGATGCCTTCACTCCGGTTATAACTGTTCACGAAATGATAATAGCCACATCCTGCATAAACAAGCAGAACGAATGTCTGCAAGCCCATGCGTAATTTCTTTTTCTGTATATGTGTATTTTGCAAAATAGGTATCAATGGCATGTGCCGACGGAACAACCACAAAACAAGATTGGCCATACATAGGCTCAATACTGTGATGGTGACAGGAACTAAAGTATGATTAGCTTCCATCGTATGATAGAACAAGAGCAAAGAAGGAAGGATACTCAAATGCAGCCAATCTTCCTTTCCAAACAACAAACGGAGAACATTACCCACCATACCATAGACAGAAGCAAGCAAAAACGCCAACAAAGCACTTCCCAACCACGGATAATAAAAGAATTGGATGATAAAAGCAGTCAGGTAGCTAAAGAATCCTTCCGACTGAATCTGCTGATCAAAATAAGCCTGCGTATAGAGGAACAAATGATGCTGTTCGTGATAGGCAATAATGTGCGACAGATTCCCCATATAGGCCATCCAATAGCAAAGGAAAAGTATCACAAAAATTCCGTATGTCAATTTCTTGTTCATAAACATCCAAATAGTATAAATAAAAGCGGGAGCATCTGGCAATCACTGCTAGACGCTCCCACCAGAGTTAAATCAGTTATATACTGCTATGTTAATTAATAGCCTGGGTTTTGAGTCAAGTTCGGGTTCAAGTCGATTTCTTTCTGAGGAACAGGATATACATAGTTATGTTCCTTGTAAGCGGTTGCTTCACCTACAGCTTGTTGGCTACCTTGATAAAGGATGCATTCATCACCGTTGATTTCGTACTTCAAACCATAGCGTGGCTTGTTCATTACGTCCATAGCAATGCCCCAACGACGGATATCCCACTGACGCTTGCCGCCTTCGAGGGCGAATTCTACACGCCATTCGTTACGGATGCGTTGACGCAAGTCATCCTGAGTTGCACAATAAGTCGGCTTGCTTGCATCAGTATTCTGCAATGCCGGCATACCTACACGGCTACGAACTTGGTTTACAGCGTCGAATGCAGTAGCATCCAAAGCTGACAATTCGTTCTTAGCTTCAGCGTATGTCAACAACACTTCTGCATAACGGATTACAACACCGTCCTTACCCATATCCCAACCGTCGGTCAAAGGATAGATAGAAGGATCCAACCACTTCTGCTGGTAGTAACCAGTTGCAGTAGCGTCACCATGCTGGCCGATACCGGTGTTACCGCTTGATGGCAATGGAGCCACCTTGATAGTCTGGCCATACATTACTTCACCATCGTGCAATACGTTTACTTCCAAACGCGGGTCACGGTTAGCAAACGGATTGGTTGAATCGTAGAGAGCAGACTTGGCAATCGGAGCACCTTCGATATCTTCGAAAGCATCCACCAAACTCTGAGTCGGGTTGATACCACCCCAACCCAATGTCGGGAATGCGTCCCAACCAATCAAATAACTACCGTTTATACCAGCTTCATACTGTCTAACACAGATAAATTCATCGCAACCGTCAGATACTTCCCAGAACAATTCTGCATACTTACCGGTGTTGTCCTTGTCGTACAATTCATATACGCCCAAATCCATACACTTCTTGGCATTGTCTGCAGCTACCTGCCATTCACCATAATACAATGCGGCACGAGCCTTCATGGCCAAAGCAGCACCCTTAGTGATACGACCGTAGTTAGAACCGTCCCAAGTTACAGGCAAATATTCGATAGCCTTGTCAAAGTCAGCCATCATCTTGGTATAAACTTCAGCACGTGGAGCACGGGTAATGCTTTCCTGATCGGCCAATGTCAACGGTTTGTCAATGTAAGGCACATCACCGAACGTACGGATCAAGTCAAAGTAATGGAAAGCACGGAAGAAGTATGTCTGTCCCAATACCTTGTTCTTTTCTTCTTGATTGTAATTAGGGATATCATCAATCTTGCTCAAAATCAAGTTTGCCTGACGGATAACAGCGTATGTACCGCTCCAGCTCATATCCAATGGGTCGTAGATACCCTTTGACACATTACCGGCAGCCCACTTGATACCATGCACTGCGTCATCTGAATTGATGGCATCATCTACATCATAGATGCTCGGCAATGAAGGATAAAGATCCGACACAGCCATTTCTGCATCTGTAGGCGATTTCCAGAAGCTTGCGTCTGAAAGTTCTTCCAAAGGATAGCGGTCAAGCTCCACACAAGAAGAGAATCCCAACACTGCAGCTGCTGCTATATATAAGAAATTCTTTTTCATATTTGTAATTTTAATTATGTTTTAGAATGAAACTTTGAGACCCAATGAAATCTTCTTCACGTTAGAGTAGAATGCACCACGAGTATCTGATGGAGATTCAGCATCCAAACCGTCCAAACCTGAGAATGTCAACAAGTTTTCACCGGCAACAAATACCTTGGCCTTTTCAACACCTACCTTTTCCAACAATGACTTCGGCAAGTTGTAACCCAAAGAAATGTTCTTCAAACGTACGTATGAAGCATCTTCCAACCAGTATGAGTTAGTCTGATAGTTAGTCTGGTCCTTCAAAGAAACACGTGGGAAGTTACCGTCCGGATTGTTAGTCGGGTGGAAACGGTCCATGTGCTTGGTCAATACCTTACCACTGTTGAAAAATGCGTATGCAGCTTCACCTGTATAGTAAGCATCTACATCGAATGCACCCTGCCACAACATAGAGAAGTCGAAGTCCTTGTAATATACAGCTACGTTCAAACCACCTGTCCAAGTCGGGAAGTTCTTACCGATAACATCGCGGTCGGCAGCAGTAATCTTACCGTCACCATTCAAGTCCTTATACTTGATGTCACCCAACTTTTCAGTACCCGTACGCTTCGGATGGTTATCCAAGTCAGCTTGAGTCTTGAACAAGCCATCAGCTACATAACCATAGAATGTACCGATAGGATGACCTTCCAAACGCCAGAACTTAGAGTTAGACGGGTCAACACCTTCTGTACCACGCATGTCAGTAATTTCGTTCTTTACGTATGCCACGTTGAAGTTTACAGCATAGCTCCAGTCCTTGTTGATGCGGTTGTTGTGGAAAATGCTCAAGTCGAAACCTGTATTTTCTACGCTACCGGCATTCTGTGCAGGAGCGCTCATACCGATTACACCCTGGATAGGCAAGTAAAGCAACATGTCGTCAGTAATCTTCTTGTACATAGAAAGTTCAAAACCTACCTTGTTGTCCAAGAAACCGGCTTCGATACCAAGTTCGTAGTTAGTTACAGTCGCCCACTTCAACTGGTCGTTCACGTAACGTGATTCGTAAGCGGTAGAATAGAGACCGCCACCAAGCATAGTGCTACCGTATGCGTAAGTAGGAACTGCCGGATAAATATCATCACCAGCCAATTCTTCGTTACCAGTCTTACCCCAACCCAAACGGAGCTTCAAGTTGCTGATCCAATCTACGTTGTCCTTCAAGAAAGCTTCTTCAGAAACTCTCCAACCGGCAGAGAATGCAGGGAAGTAACCCCAACGGTTGTCTTTCGGGAAGCGTGAAGAAGCATCGGCACGGAAGTTGGCTTCGAACAAATACTTGCTCATATAGTCGTATTGCAAACGGCCGAAGTATGACTGACGGGCAGTTTCATAACCACCGTCGTATGTCTTCTGTGAAGAAGCATCGAGTGTGTTTACAGATTCACCCAATTCATTGCTACCACCACCTGAGCGGAATACACCTGTATAGCGGTATGTATATTCTACCTGTTCAGCACCGGCCAAAAGGTTGAAGTTGTGGTCGCCGAAGCTCTTCATATAGTTGGCAATCAACTGAGTAGTGTACCAGTTCCAGTTGTAGTGATAGTGCTGGCCTTCGCGCTTACCGCTGTCCTTGCTACCAGTTTCGTTACCATATACATAGTTCTTCTTGAATGTAGCATAGTCGCGGTAATCGTGACGCAAAGAGTAGAGCCCCTTGATGCTCAAACCTTCAATCGGAGTCAAGTTGATGTATGCTGTTGCATTCAACTGTTGGTCCATTGTACGGTTTGTACCTGTGTTACCTTGGTTAGCTACCGGGTTATCCAAACCACCGAAGTGGAAAGAACCGTCTTCATTGTAAACAGGCACTGTAGGAGGAATACGGTTAACCCACTGCAACAATGAACCGAAGCCGCTGTATTCGTCGTTGTTGATGCCACGGTATGCAGAAGCGTTGATACCTGCGCTGATCCAGCTGGCAATCTTTGAATCCAAGTTGATACGGCCGTTGTAACGTTCGTAGTTCTTTTCCTGTGACAAACCATCCTGATACAAATAAGCCAAAGAAGCCATATAGGTAGTATTTTCAGAACCACCGTTAATCGAGAAGTTGTGCTGAGTTTCCATAGCCGACTTCTTGAACACTTCCTTGTACCAGTCTGTACTCTTCTTGGTACCGTTGCGGTATGCTGCGATGTCAGCATCCGAATACATCAACGGAGCATTCGGATTGTCATTCAAAGTAGCTTCGTTATACAACATGGCATAATCAGCAGCACCCAAGAAATCCAAAGTAGCTGTAGGACTTGCCCAAGATACAGTACCTGAATAGTTGATGCGTGCCTTTTGGCCTGACTTACCCTTCTTGGTAGTAATCAAGATTACACCGTTGGCAGCCTGCACCCCGTAGATAGCAGCTGATGCAGCATCCTTCAATACAGAAATGCTTTCAATGTCTTGCGGGTCGATGTTGTTCATGCTACCCGGTACACCGTCCACGATAACCAGCGGGCTGGCAGCGTTGATGGAGTTCTTACCACGGATGGTAATAGAACCTGTCTGAGCACCCGGAGCACCCGATGTCTGGATGGAAGTTACACCCGGCATAGTACCAGCCATGGCAGCAGAAACGCTGGCTACAGCACGGCTTTCCAAAGCTTCAGCATTGATAGAAGCAACAGAACCGGTCAAGTTGGCCTTCTTCTGAACGCCATAACCTACAACCACTACTTCTTCCAACATACCAGTGTCTTCTTTCAACACGACATTCAGAGCTTGTCCGTTGAAAACGATTTCTTGAGTGACATAACCTACATAAGAGATCTGCAATACGTCTCCTTTTTTTACATCGCTCAATTCAAAATTACCATCAATGTCGGTAACTACACCATTGGTAGTTCCCTTCACAACTACAGCTGCACCAATGATAGGTTCGCCTGTAGCATCCTTGATGATACCTTTGCAAACACTGTTTTGTTGAACAGTGTTAACTGTGGAAACGACTGTGTCAGCAGCGTATGCACCGCCAAACGACATTCCCATCAGAAGCAGCATTAAGCTGACAGTCCTTACTTTTTTTTGCATAGGATGTTTAATAATTGGTTAATAATATTTGGTTTTTTTAAGCCACAAAGTACTAATGGTACTTGTCCACTCTTTTTAGGGTCGTATATACCCATATTTTCATCCATATTCTCAATTTTCTTGCCTTCCGGCATCTACCAATATCTCTTTTTCATCGAAGTACGTGAATTTTTTGTGTATAAACATTA
>JAFQBF010000109.1 GCA_017416735.1 Bacteroidaceae bacterium
CCATGAATATTAGGAGGATGTTTTACAACATCCTCCTATTTTCTTTTATTATAGCCATGAAACTCCCCATACTGAAAGCGACTTCATTTAACCACATCATACAATTAGGTGGGCATTCCAAACCATGGATTGTATCTACCCAGGAAGGAAGTTACGTCACAAAACTATACAAAACAATAGATTTGGAAGCCCGTAACAAAATGACAGCAGAGGTATTGGGAAACCTTTTGGCTAAAGAGTTTGATTTCAATGTACCTAAAGCTGCCATTATTGAATTTGATGACAATTTCAGAATGTCTTTAGGTATGGAAGAAGAAGAAATTCTATCTACACTTGATGAACGAAGTAAGTTTGGAAGCTTATATTTAAATGAATCCTATTTGTATTCACCACTGACAAACTACCCCCTCGAGGGATTGATAGCGATGGACACTTTATACGCTTTTGATTATTTTATTTGTAATCGTGACCGAACTCAACTAAAGCCAAATCTTCTAATTAAGGATAATGAAGCTATCCTCATAGACCATGAAATGGCATTAGAAATCAATCAAGAAACGACAACCAATTTCAATCAAAGCAAATGGGATTCAAGATATAAATATCATCTTTTCTACGAGAGACTAAAATCATCTACAAGCGAAGAGAAAAAATACTTTTTTACAGACTTCCTATTTTATCTTCAAGAATTAAGATGGAACAAATTTGAAGACATATTTGTTCAACTACAGGATTTGGGGTTTGAGCCACAAAAAGAAACTTTAAAAGCTTATTTCAATGCTGTATGCCAAAACCCTGACAAGTTTGTTAATATATTAAAGAAATCTATTGAATAATATGAAAACAGTATATAGCATATTGCAATTCCGCCGATCATTATTGAAAGACGAAATCTTCAATATTGGTATTGCCTTTGGATTTGTACATGAAAATGGAAACAAAGTTCTTTTCAGAAGCACAGACTACAGCAAGCTAAAGAACATTTATTCTCAGTTGAATGAACAAATGCTTGCTATATATATGAATTCTATTCAAAAAAGAATAGAAGAATCAGAATTTCATCTCCATAAAGATATTCCATTGGACAAGAATTTCAGACTATATCTCCGCAAAAACGTTTTATTGGAAGATTCAACAACATTGCAATTCACAACACCTAAAATAATAACAAACCTTGAGGACGATAATGTTATTGCAGAAAAGTACAGCAAAGAATTATTGTCTTTCCTATAATCGACTAATTCCAATAATTATTCGAATAATTCTGAATGCTTACCCAATCTAACAGCTTCAACAACACCAGCATTTTCGTCTATCCAAATCAGAAGAAAAAGAATGCGTGATTTTTCTTCAACACCTTCGTGATTTATACCCACACAAACTAACAGACAAAGCCCATCCATTCCCTCTATCTTTGCACATAGTTTAATATAGCATGTCATAAACGTATGTGCATAAAAAGAATTTATTTCATAATAATCCTTTTCTTTGCAGGAATTTCCTCTCTACACGCACAAGAAAAGCGCACGGAAATTTGCATTGATTTCCGTGTCAACAGCCGTACGATTGACTTCACTTATATGGACAACCAAACACGCTTAACTGAAATTTTGTCTTCCATTCAGCAACTTCATCAAGATACCACGATGCGTGTCTTGCAAGTCACCTTTTGTGGAGTAGCTTCCCCCGAAGGAAGTTATCAAGTAAACAGACGATTGGCCAGTCAACGCTTAGAAGCATTGGAACGATACATCCGTTCACATATCCAACTGCCTGAGAACATCATCATCCGTCACAACGACACTTACATCCCTTGGAATTATCTGATTACAGAAGTCGAGACATCCGATATGGAATGTAAAGAAGAGATTCTTTCCATCTTGCGAAGTCCTTCCAAGCTTGTACCTTATTACGGTAATAGTAGTATCGACAGCCGGATACCCGCTCTCAAGAAATTGAAAGGCGGACGTATCTGGACAATACTGAACAAACGCTATTTTCCTAAAATGCGAAACGCCTGTGCCGTATTGATTACGATGAAAGAAGAACCAATAAAAGACATTATACCGACTCCAACACCCATATCCACCGATACGATAGTTGTAGTCCCCATCGAGCCTGCGCCACAGCCTGTACCAGCTCTCCCCCAACCCGAAGGTTTGACTCGTCATCTTTATCTCAAGAGCAATGCTCTCGGCTTAGGTATGGCTATAGCCAATATTGCTGCAGAGATTGATTTGGCCAAGCACTGGTCATTCACATTGCCTGTTTACTATTCAGCTTGGGATTATTTCAAGAGCACCATCAAGTTCCGTACATTTGCCGTTCAACCAGAATTGCGCTATTGGCCATCCGAAAACAACAATGGTTTCTTTGCCGGAGCACACTTCGGATTAGCATACTATAATTTTGCTTTTGACGACGATTACCGATATCAAGACCATAATCGTGAAACACCTGCTATCGGTGGCGGTGCGAGCATCGGTTATCGGTTGCCCATCAGCAAAAACCATCGCTGGCAGGTGGAGTTCTCCATCGGAGGCGGAATTTACCCGTTGCATTACGACAAATTCCACAACACCCCGAAAACCAAAGACGGCCTGATGACAGAAAGCATCAAGAAAACCTATTGGGGAATCGACCAAGCAGCGGTTTCACTCGCATATACCTTTGACTTAAAGATGAAAGGAGGCAAGCGATGAGAAGAACATTACACCTTATTATATGTATTTCTCTGTTGCTGCTCTCAGCATGCGATGTTCACGAGTGGCCGGAGACTCCCGGATTCGTGAAATGTCATCTGCGTCTGAACTATGAAACGGACATGACTGAATGGAAACACCTGTACGATGACGCATCGGTTATCGAGCAAGGATATGGCGATTCATACGACAATCATCGCAATTATGGCAAGATACGATACATTGTCCGCACCTATCCCGTATCGGAGGAGCAGCGTACCATGTCGGATTATACACAAGAATTCGTATTTACAAAAGACATATCCGAAGGTTATAACCACGAAGCGACACTCGACCTTTTGCCGGGCAACTACAACGTGATGGTTTGGTCGGACTTGATTCAGACTGACGGAGATGCTCATTTCCACGATGCCACCAATTTTGCAGAAATCAGACTGCAAGGCAATCACAAGGGTAACAATGACCACCGGGATGCATTCCGTGGAACAAGCAACCTGTCTCTTGTAGCCGATGTTATGGAGCGTCTGCCCGACACGCTTGACATAGCGATGCAACGCCCTTTGGCCAAATTCGAGTTCATCACCAATGACGTTCAGGAGTTCATCGACAAGGAATCTACCCGTCTGGCCTCCAAAGCCAACGCAAACCCAACATCGTTAAGCGAAGACACTCCGACAAGAACCGTGAATCTGGAAGATTACAAGGTAGTGTTCTACTACATCGGATTTATGCCGGATGCTTACAGCATGCATACCGACAAGCCCGTAGATTCCTCTACCGGAGTGATGTTTGAATCCTCACTGAAGAAACTGACCGAATCGGAAGCTACAATGGGATTCGATTATGTATTCGTGAACGGCAAGAAGTCAATCGTAACGGTACAGATAGGCATCTACGACAATGAGGACACACAACTTTCATTGACCGACCCTATCGAAGTTCCGCTCAAGCGAAGCCATCATACTTTGTTGTCGGGTACATTCCTGATGTCGAGAGCATCGGGAGGTATCTCCATCAATCCCGACTTTGACGGAGACCATAACTTGATTATTCCCTAACAGATAGACAAAATGAAGAATCTACTACATCACATACAGATATTGGTCATACTTGCCCTTCTAATGGCAATCCACTCATCCTGCTCGAATGAATGGCAGGACGTAAACGATGTTCAGGTAAATTTCACCGCCACACTTCCCATCGATACCCACACACGTTCATTCGGTAAAGCCGAGCATATTAATACGCTTGTAGCGGGTGTTTTCAATGGACTAAAAGAAGTTTCCCGACAATCATTCGCTGTAAATGGCACATCGGTAGATATACAACTAACATTGCCCAAGAACCAAACCTATAATTTTGTATTTTGGGCATACAACAACAGCAGCCCGAACATCTACAACATTGCTAATTTGACTGCAATCAAGATGAATGCTTTACCCGACCAGATTACTTTCGCCCAAGCAGAAGCCGGAGATGCTTTTTTTGCCACCATGAAAGAGGTAGCCATTATGGGGAATTGCAGTTATCCTATTGAGCTTGTCCGTCCGTTGGCTCAAATCAATATAGGAACAAGTGGAGTACCTATGAAGGCTTCATTCAAGGTAAAAGCTCCCGAAACTTTCTATCCATTAGAGAATACCGTGAGCGAAGCAGGCATAGACTACACTTGGAATTTCAGCGAAACCACTGATGAGAAATTCTTGATCGATGAAAATGAATACAACTATCTTGCCATAGGGTATCTGTTTGCGCCAAGCACTGCCACCTCAGTTGCAGTCGAACTGACTTTAACCGATGGCGAAAAAAGCCAAACTGTGCAATTTCCACAAGTGGAGATAGAAGCTAACCAAAGGAGCAACATCGTTGGAAGATTTACGACTGAATAAAATAAATTTATATAAATCAATTGTTTAACTAAAATTTCTACTTATGAACAAGAAATTATTTTTCGGTATGTTCGCTGCAGCCAGTATGCTGCTGGCAACATCGTGTTCGAATGATGAACTGAATGAAGTTCAATCAGGAAATGAGGCAAAGGTGACATTCTCACTGGGGCTTGAAAATGGTATTGGTAGCCGTACCATCAGTGATGGTACAAAAGCAGACAAGTTGGTGTATGCTGTTTACAAACTTAATGCTCAGGGTGAGCCTGAATTACAGAATGTTGTAGGCTCAACGAATGGGCAGTTTGTAAAGACAGATTTCAAGTCAGGCGACAATGTGTCTATCACACTTGCTAAAGGTCAGACTTATCAGGTTGCTTTTTGGGCACAGGATGGCGATTGCAAGGCATATGATACAGATGATTTGACAGCTGTAGAAGTAAAATACCAGAATGAAGATGGTACAAACGCAGTGAACAACGATGAACTTCGTGATGCATTCTTCAAGATGGTTGAATTTGAAGTGGCAGGTGACAAGACTATCGATGTTGTTTTGAAGCGTCCTTTTGCTCAAATCAATGTAGGTGTAGATGCTGAAGATTGGGCAGCTGCTCTTGCTTCGGGTATTGAAATAGAAAAGTCGGCAGTAGTTGTTAAAAATGCAGCTAATACTATCAACTTGCTTACCGGTGCAGTATCAGGTAATGAAACAGTAGTGACTTATGCTTCAGAGGTCATTCCTAATGAGACTTTGTATGTTGATACTGATGTAACAAAAGATGGCAAAGAAACTTACAACTGGCTTTCTATGAGCTATATCTTGGTCGCAGACGCAGACGAGACTGATGTAGATAATGATGGTACAGTCGGTGATGCAAGAACAACTTTGAATAGCCTCCAATTTACTTTCTCTCCTAAGAGTGGCAATGATATTGTGTTCAATCAGGGCTTGAACAACGTTCCTGTACAACGTAACTGGAGAACAAACATTCTCGGTAAGATTTTGACTGGTGACATTCAGTTCAACATCACTATTGATCCTGCTTATGATGGCGACATCATTTACCCAGAGTATGAAGGAACATTCGCAGAGTTGGAACTGGCCGCAAGTATGGGAGGTACAGTTACTTTGGATGAAAGCTTTACAATGCCTGAAGAAAGACCATTCCTTCAAGTTTCTGCAGATTTTATTCTAAACATAAATGAGAATGTTGATTTTACTACTGGTAGTGTTACCGATTATGGTATTATCGTTGCTAACGGAACTACAACTATCAACGGTGAAGGAAACATTAAATCACAAGGTGGTGGTGTTGGTATTAAAAACGGTGCAAGCCTAGTTTTCAACGGTGGTAACTTGGATGTAAATACAACAAGTACTTCTGGTCGCTATTTGTTCTATCTTGTTGATGAGGGAAGTACTGCTACTATTAATGGCGGTAATTTTGACTTTAATAAAACACAGAACCAAAAGCGTGCTTATATCTATGCAAGTGAAGGGACAACTGTCTATGTGAATGGCGGTACATTCGGCAAGGCTTCAACTCGTGATGGATACACTGCAGGCATTTTAGGTACTGGTACTGTAATCATCACTGGTGGTACATTCGGTTTCGACCCGACAACTTGGGTCGCTGATGGCTACAAGGCTGTTAAGAGCGGTGAAAAGTGGTATGTAGTTGCTAATGATGTTACTGTCGCTTCAACATCCAATGAGGTAGTAACTGTATTCGCCAATGGCGGAACAGTGTTGTTATCATCAGATATTGAACTTGACGCAAGATTAGATGTTGCTGCAGGTGCTAATGTTAATCTTGACATGAATGGCAAGACTATCACTGTAAAAAGTACTTCTTCTGTAGATCCAGCTTTCTACACATATAAAGGTTCTACTCTTACCATCACTGGTAATGGAACAGTAGAGATAGAAGATCCATCTGTTAGCCTTATCTTCCCTGGCGGTGACGTAGTGATTGAAAACGGTACATTTGTGAGAAATATTCCTGCAGGCACTCCAGCCAAACAAGTAGGTGCTTTCTTTGTAGGTGCCAAGGTTTCTCCTTGGGGTTCACAAACAGTTACTATTAAGGGTGGTTACTTTGACGGTGGTTATTATGATGCCAATGCTGCTGAAATTGATGAAATTTTGGCTGGAACAAAGACTTTAACTGAAACTGCGGATGACATTGCTAAGCGTGGAAATTCCAAGGATGCAAATAAAGTCAGAGTTGCAATCAAGGATAACGTTCAACTCTTGTTGAATTTGTCTTATAACTTGTTCAAGATTTACGGTGGTACATTCGTAGGTGCAAACCCAGCTTGGGGTGATGAAGGCTGTATGCTTCCTACCACTCCCAACTATCTCCGTCCTTGGTCTTACTATCAAGGTGCTCTCCTCGATGGTCAGGTATTTAACGAGAATGGTATTGTACTCCCAGTAGGTTATACTATCACCAAGGGTGCTCTCGAAGACGGCAGACCGACCTATACAGTTACTTACAACAAATAAGCCTTAAAGAAACTCTATCATTCCTTGATAGATATTTACATATAAGACGTTAGTTCAGATGCCTGCCGTTCGTGAGAATAGCAGGCATCGCCTTTTACAGCTTACCACATTATTTACCCTATCCTCTTTTTAAGAACGGTTTCCGTGAAAAACGTTTGCCTACTTTCATTTTTATGTTTATCTTTGTCAACAAAGTATCGGGGGATGTCCCTTGACGCTTTTTATTGTTAAATATATAAACATTTGGAAAAGCGTTTCCATTCAATACTTATTGGAAAAGATTTATGAGCTTTTAGCTCTTATTCTCTCAATCTGAAAACCGCCAATTTGAAGAGTGTATGAGAATAAGCAGGTGAAGGTTCACGTCCTGTTATAGGGCGTGGACTGTTCGTGCTTATCTATACACAAAGGTGCTTGGCGGTTCCTCAGATTGAAGATAAGCTATCGAATGGTTCCGCCTTTCTTTTTACAGGAAAGCCCTACTTATGATACACATCGGAAAACTCATCGAGGAAGAACTCCGCCGCCAGGAACGTTCCGTCACCTGGTTTGCGGACAAGCTCTGCTGCGAGCGGACCAACGTGTATTCCATCTTCAAGCGTCAAAGTATCGACACGGTTCTACTGCTCAGAATTTCATTGGTCTTGCATCGGAATTTCTTTTCGGTCTATCTGGAGGAACTGGAAAAGAATGAGTTCAAACAGCAAAACGGACAGTGACTATTTCAATTCCTGTTTGAATATCTTTGCAACATAGAAAGTTCAATGAAAATCCAAGCAATCACCTAAAATGAGCAACGGCGCAAGGACTTTTGGGATATACATAAGCTACTTGAATCCTACACTATAAGCATTTTCTCTACATCGTGAAATCATTCGATCCTATTCGTATTTTCCATTTATAATGTTATGAACAGCTATTCAAAATATTATGAATAGTTGTTCGAAATACTTTGAATGATCGTTCAATGAATTTTAAACAAGTATTAAATACTGAAAATCAATATTTTATAATACTATCTATTTCATTATTCAAATAGAAGGAACGTAGTTATGTAGAGAACTTTTTCTCTACATTTTTCTCTACATTATATAGCTATCTGATTACCAATTATTTAAATATAAAAATGTAGAGATGTAGAGAAAAACGCAAAAGAGATAGTATAACAAATGATGCCTGTTGTTCTTGAAAACAGCAGGCATCATTATTTGCTGGTATGCCCCATCACTCTATCTGAACCTCCAAAATACCCACTGTAGCATACTCCTGCGGAGTGATGTTCAAGCGAATGGAACCGGTAGTGAAAGGCTCGGCCGGATGAACCATATTGAACTGATTGGGCTGGATGCCATACACATCGGTCACATAAAGTTTGAAAGGATGCCATACACCTTGCGCATAATATTCAATGCTCCACGAAACGGGTAATTGTACCCCACCTTGGTCATCGTACCAATACACGGAGATGCTCTCTATTTCTTGCGCCTTCTTCAATTTGATTTCCACTTGCTGCTCCTTGCCTTTTTGAGACCAACTGGTCCATCGGGGGATACTTGTATCGCTGGAACTCTTCGGAAGCTTTCCGTCGGCAACAGCATAGACATCATCGGTTCCGTTTGTATGAGTAGCACTCACATCGGCCACATTTCCTACCGTATATACGGTTGATTCGACGGCGGTCTCCAAGTCACGGGCAAACCAAACATTCATAGTAACATTGTCTCCACGATTGTTCCAAGCATAATAAGGTATGAGCTTCAGAGTAGCAGGGACGGCATCTTCTTCCTTATAAGCCTTAGCCGGTAAGGAGATGGACGAGATACCTTTCAAAATTCCTTCGCCAAAAGACTCCACTTGTCCTTGTTCGCCTATCTCCTCGACTATGTAATGCGATGCCGGATAGGCATTGTCTGGCTGTTCGGCACAATAAACCAACGGTCCCCGAGTGATGCAGACACGGTTGCTATCTGCCTTTACCAACTCGTGTGCAACGGAGTAACGGACAAGCATCGGGAGCTCCAATGTCACCTGATCGCCTGCTTTCCAATGGCGTTTGATAGGCAAATAGCCATCGGCTGTTTTCGTGCTTACCTTATTACCATTGACCGAAGCACTCACCTTGGCCGATAAGCGGTCGGCATAGCTGTAGAGCTCGCCTGGCACAAAGCGATCGTTGCACCATGTAGGAATACGGAGCCAAAGGGTAAACTCGGTATCTGCATTTACAGGAGTCACCTCGATATGGATGGCTCCATCAAACGGATAGGCCGTCTCTTGTGATAACTTGACAACTCCTCCTTCCAATGGTATTTCGGTTGTACTGCTGGCATAGAAGCCACAGAAAATATCATCGGCCGTATGCGAATAAATCATGCCCGGCACTTGAGGAATCAAGCGAGCCATATTGGAAGGACAACAAGCAGTACTGAACCAAGGAGAGCGACCGGCACGACCATGATTGAACGCTTTCTTTCCATCGGCTTCGAGTACATTGACGTAGAAGAAACGGTTGCCTTCCAGATTTACACCAGCCAATACATTATTATACAACGCCACTTCCGCTACATCCACATACTTGGCATCTCCCGTAGCCAAGAACATACGATAGTTGAACAGGACATTGCCCACGGCAGCACAGGTTTCATCATACGTATTCTTGTTCGGAAGCTCATAGGCAGGGCCGAATCCCTCGATGCCAGGTACAGCCCCCAATCCACCGTTGATGTGCATCTTCCTATCTACTATATCGTGCCAAATGCTTTCCAAGGCAGGAACCAATGTCGTATCTCCCCGAGATGCCACCACATCTGCCATCCCCGAATAGAGGTACATGGCACGCACCGAATGGCCTTCGGCTGTGCGTTGTTCGCGTACCGGCAAATGTTGCTGAGCATACGAGGGAGCCATCACTCCCTCTCCTTCCGGACGATAACTTACTCCACGTACATCGATGAACTTCTGAGCCATATCCAAATACAACTCGTTACCGGTCACTTGATAAAGTTTCACCAATGCCAGTTCTATTTCCTGATGACCCGGTGCCTGATTTACCGGAACTCCCCCATTATAATTGGCATCACCCTCGAAGAACACCTTATTAATATGTTTTGCATTCTTTTCCGCTACATCCAGCCATTTCCGTTTACCGGTAGCCCGATAATATGCCACAGCTCCTTCGTACATGTGTCCCATGTTATAAAGTTCATGGCTATGCACCACGAAAGAATATGGTTTGTCACCGGCTCCCCATCCTATTTTCTTCTCAGACGGAGCCGTAAACAATTCATACAGATATCCATCAGCACACTGGGCTTCGGCAATGACATCAATGATTTCATCCATCCGTTTCTCGAGCTCCGGATCTTTTTCAAGGGTCAACAGATAGGCCGCCCCCTCCATCACTTTGAACAAGTCCGATGCTACATATCGAGGCAATGGCAACAATTTCCCCTTCCCCGTCTTCAAGTATTCACCCGTACGACGCAAATTCTCGACCGCAGGCTCTGTCTTATCCAAAGAAAAAGGCACCAATGTTTCTTTCTGCGTTTTCAGCCGAGGCAGCCAAAATGAATCTTGCAAAGTTACTTTTTCGAACGACACTGGTGCAAGCGGCCCCTTGTCTTTCAAAGGAAGAGATTCATCACAAGAAGTGAAACACAAGCCCAATAATGTACAAACTGAGATAAAATGTCGAATTTTCATAATAGCCATTTTTAATGGAGTATGCTGATACCCGTATATGACAAACCATAGCAAACTTGTCAATTATTTGCCTCATTCAATACTGTAAGCAAATAATCACATTTTGTCTTGTCACCCAAGGTCTTTCCTTTATCGCATGAAAGCTTTACGCATGGATGCCATTCACGTGATTCCGTAATCCTGCCACGAATAAGTTTTACTACAATATTCATGGGTTTACAATCAGTGACATCACAAGTCAAGAAGGTACCCACACCATAGCTGTCTGTAATTTTTCCTTTACAATAGTTATGTATTTCAACGGCACGTTCAATATTCAGTCCGTTACTGAATACAGCTTGTTTGCCCATCGGGTCAATGCCTAACTGCTTGTATTTTTCAACAATCAAATCCACTTGTTCTTCTTCTACTCCGCTATCTATACGCAGCCCGCAGAAAGTCATGGCCATACGCTTGGAAAGGTTGTTGAAGAATACATTGTCGCCGAAACAATCGTACAAGAAAATACCCACATTGCCATCATACACTTCCGACCATTTATTCATAACATTATAATTGCATTCGAACACACCGCTCACGATTTCCTCGAAGCTTATGCACTGGTGGGACATGGTACCCAGACAAGGTATGTCATACTTCATCGCCAAATATACATTCGATGTGCCGGTAAACTTTCCGCATTGTCCGTTCGTTTCACGTTTCACCTCTTCATAGGAGGCAATCAAGGCCTCGATGACCCGTTCATGATGCTCAAAAGAGAATCGCCGACGAGTACCCATATCACCTAATGTCAATCCGCTCTCCCATATTTTACGACCTTTCACCAAACTTCTTTCGTATTCCTTCTCGGCATCGTATTTCTGTATATCACCATTCAACTGATGCATCAGTTCGGAAATGATAGAAAGAATAGGCATCTCCCACATGATGGTGGACCACCATTTACCTTTCACTCGAATATCCAAATGCCCTTCTTCATCTTGAGTAATGGTCAGCTCTTTCGAATTGAAACGATAGCCACGCAAGAAGACATTGATGAACCAATATGGAAGGAACGGAAACATGCGGGTCATGAATGCACGTTCTTCATCGGTTATCACAACCTCTTCCAAATGCTCCAACTGCTCACGTAACAACTGGTCAAATCCTTGGGGATAACAAGTGCGGTTGCGGTCAAAAAAACAATATTCCGTTTCGGCACGCGGATACTTCTGCAGGATATAATACATACAAGTGAATGTATAGAGGTCATTGTCCGTGAAATGATTGATAATTGCTTTCATAGTATGATAGGTCTTTTGATTTAAAAGACAAAATTAGAAATAATTTTTCTATTCCGAGAAATATTTCCTAATTTTGTCTCTGTTAAAAGAAAAACACAGGTTAGGAGTTATGGCAAAATCAAAAAAAATATATTTTTTAGGAGCATTGACAGGTATTGTTATAGGCTTCTCGCTTTTGATTGTATTCAACTGGATGTGGGACAAGAGTTCCAAGAACGATTCGTGTATGGCATGTCACTACCACACGGATGCAGACATGAGTTGGAAACAGTCCGTCCATCACAATAGCCAAAGTGGAGTAATGACAGACTGTGCAGCTTGCCACCTTCCTCCACGAGGTACAATGGAATATACCCAAGCCAAAATCACCACCGGGATGAAGGACATATGGTCTTACCTGACCAAAAACAAGGAAGACATCGATTGGGAAAGCAAAGGTGAATTGGAGTATGCACAAAAAATTGTATATAATGAATCGTGCAAAGCTTGCCATATCAACATCTATCCTGAAGGAATTACCGATGAAGGTATAACCGCCCATTTGTATTATGATGACAATGAAGAAAAACTTGACCTTCAATGCATCAGTTGTCACTTGGATGCAGGACACTATAATCCAAACTACCAACACTCTGCTTTGAAGGAGATACCAAAAGTAAATGGAGAAATTCACTCATCGGCTACTTCAATAACCGCTTTTGAAAATTTCATTGAAACTATTCCCGGCACATCGGCTTCCATCAGTATGATTGCTGTACCGGGAGGTTCATTCAATATGGGTTCACCGGAATCTGAACCTTTTCATCGTCCGGACGAATCTCCTCAACGGCAAGTTGAAGTGTCTTCTTTCTTTATGGGAGAAATAGAAGTCACTTGGGACCAATTCTGGGCCTTTTATGCAGAAACCATGTCGGAAGGACGAACTCCTCCTGCTGTAGTATATGCAAACAACTCTCGCGAAGACGTGGATGCAGTCAGTGGCCCGACACCACCATTCGGACTCCCCGACCAAGGTTGGGGAATGGGTAATCGACCGGCCATTACCATGACACATTACTCGGCAGAAACTTTCTGCCAATGGCTTTCGTTGAAGACAGGCAAGAAATATCGTCTGCCAACCGAAGCGGAATGGGAATATGCTGCCCGTGGAGGCACATCCACCCCGTACTTCTTTGAAGGTAGCCCCAACGATTATACCAACGAAGGATTTTGGAACGGATTGTTTGGTGCAGACACGACCTTTATCAACAGATATGTGGTTTATATAAATAATAGCAAGAACCGTTCACAAGAACCGGATAAAGTACAAGCTAATCCTTTCGGTCTGAAAAACATGTTGGGTAACGTCATGGAGTATTGCTCAGATTGGTATTCCGAAAATGCATACAGCCAACTGCAGGATGGAATCAAAGACCCGAAAGGGCCAGAAAACGGTGAAGAAAGAGTGGTACGTGGAGGCACGTATGCCAGTGATGCAGCCGAGTTAAGAAGCGCCGCCAGAAGCCATACGCATCACGACGATTGGTTGCGTACAGACCCTCAGAATCCCAAAAGTATCTGGTGGTACTCGGATATCCGTAGCATCGGCTTCCGTGTAGTATGCGAAGTTCCCGAAGAAATCAAAAAGTAAAAAAATAACAACCATAAAAACATACATACTATGAGTATTGAAAAAATGAACAGAAGAAGTTTCTTGCAAACTTCAACGATGTTGGGTGTAGGAAGTTTAGTAGGAGCTTCTGCATTGCTTTCAGCCTGCAAAGAAGGTAACCAACTCACTCCTTTAAAACAACCTGGTGACTTTTATGTACCCGAACTTCCAGACAAAGCCATTGATGGCAAGGAACTGAAAGTGGGTGTAATCGGTTGTGGCGGCCGTGGTAGCGGTGCTGTATATAACCTGCTGGATGCAGCCAATGGTATCAAAGTGACTGCATTGGGGGATGTTTTTGCCGACCGTGTAGAAGGACTTCGCGACAAACTGAAGACTAAATATAATCAGGAAGTGCCAGCAGAAGGTTGCTTCGTAGGTTTTGACGCATACAAGCAAGTGATAGACTCAGGAGTAGATATGGTTATCCTGACCACACCTCCAGTATTCCGTCCATTACATTTCCAATATGCCACTCAAAAGGGCAAACATTCATTCTTGGAAAAGCCAATCGCTGTAGACTCCAAAGGATACCGTACCATTATGGCGGCAGCCAAGCAAGCACAGGCCAAGAACCTGAGCGTCGTTACAGGTACACAACGTCATCATCAACGCCCATACGTGGAAGCTAATAAGCTGATACAAGCTGGTTACATCGGTGAAATCACAGGTGGTAACGTTTATTGGAACCAAAATATGCTTTGGTATAGAAAACGTGAAAAGGGATGGAGTGATATGGAATGGATGATTCGTGACTGGGTAAACTGGAAATGGTTGTCTGGCGACCATATCGTGGAACAACATGTTCACAACATTGACGTATTCTTGTGGATGTCGGGATTAAAGGTTGCTAAAGCAACAGGCTTCGGTAGCCGTCAGCGCCGTATTACCGGTGACCAATATGACAACTTCAGTGTAGATTACGAAATGGAAAATGGCGTACACCTACACAGTATGTGTCGTCAATTGGACGGTTGCAGCAACACAATTGGAGAAATCATTCAAGGTACAAAAGGTTCTTGGAACAGTTTCAACCACGAAATAAAGGATCTCCAAGGAAACGTAATCTGGAAATATGATGAAGAAGCTGCCAAAGCAGAATTCCAACAACATAATCCATACGTACTTGAACACGTGGACTGGGTGAACCATATCCGCAAAGGTACTGCCCATGACGAAGCAACAGAATGTGCCATTTCAAGTCTGGTTGGTGTAATGGGACGCGAATCGGCATACAAAGGAAGCACCATTACTTGGGATGAAATCAGCCAATCGGAATTGAACTATCTGCCAGAGAATCCAGTACTTGGGCCAATGGATATGTCAGCTCACCAAGTGGAAGTTCCAGGCAAGGAACAGAAATAAACCTAAAAGTAAATGCGATGGATAGAAGACAATTTTTAAACAGCTCCATATTAGGTGCTGCATCGTTAGCTGTAACAGCATCAGGTGCATCGTTGTTAACCTCCTGCACCCCTACCGAAAAGAAGCTGGAAGTACCAGCTCCTGAACTCCGACTCTCTTTCCAGGAACGTACCGCTCCTGGAGAAAGTCTGAACGAACGTTTGGATTATATGGAAAGTATGGGTATCGTAGGTTTTGAACCGGGTGGACGCAACTTGGCTGGTAGAGTAAACGAATTACAACAAGCACTCTCCGGAAGAAACATCAAGATTTCAGCCATTTGTGCAGGTTTCGACGGATTTATCTTAGCAGAAGATCCTGCTGTGAAAGCACAATTTGACTCAACCATGCGTGACATCATCGCTGCTGCAGGTGAATTGGGCTCTACAGGTGTTATTATGGTACCTGCTTTCAATGGTCAAAAACCTTGTATGCCCCATACATTGGATACGCGCGAATTCTTATGCGAGCAGATGCACGAATTGGGAGAATACGCCTTAAAGCATAACACTACCGTCATTCTGGAACCGCTGAACCGTCGCGAAGCACACTATCTGAGACAAGTAGCGGATGCTGCCGCGATCTGCCGCGATGCAAAGAGTGAAGGCGTAAAATGTATGGGCGACTTCTGGCATATGCAGGAAGAGACATCCGACTATGCAGCCTTCCTCGCTGCCGGCAAGGAATATTTGCAACACGTACATGTGGCAAGTAGAGCAAGAAGAATCATGCCGGGAGAAGATGGTGAAGTTGATAATTATGTAGAAGGATTCCGTGCCTTGAAACAATTGAATTATCCATACTATGTAAGTTTCGAATGTGGAACCAAAGGAGATCGGAAACAAACAGTAGCCGCAGCTGTAGAATTACTCCGTACCCAATGGGAACAAGCATAAATACACTATGCTGAACAATCGATATCAACCAATGCTAAAACGCTGTGTCTGCCTGTTCTTGGCAGGCACAGCGTTACAATTATTATTCGGAGGAATCAATCCGTCCTTCCTTGCTTATCCTTGGGGGGTAGTCTTAGCTGTCAATTATATCTATTTACTTATACTGCTCCGTACCAATGCCAATAAATGGAAATGGGTAAACCATCTTTATGACCGCCCTGCCTATATCACCTCCTTGGCTTCCTTACTTGCATTGACCCTTCTTTTCGGATTAATTCGCCAGGACGATTCTTCCGGCGGATGGATTGGAGCTTTAGGGTTCACACAAATGTCTTCCTCATGGATATTCAATCTATTCCTCCTTCAATTCATGACCAGTATGGGAATGAAAGCAATAGACGATATATACCTATGGAGAAAACGGAAGTTAACTAACCTGATTATGCATGTATCATTTTTCATTCTATTAATGGCATCCATCTTCGGTAGTGGAGACAAAATAAGAGTCCACGTAAACACTGCTATTGGTCACCCCATACAGACAGGTATAACTACAAACGGAAAGACAACTTCCCTACCTTTCACATTGGTATTGAAAAAATTTTCATTGGACGAATATCCACCTAAAGTCCATCTATACAATAAAGGTATATGGTCAGAAGAATTCGTGATGATGAATGAAGAAGGGAGCGAAGGCAAATTAGGAAAATGGCAAGTCGAATGTTTGGAGTATATAGAGCATGCTGGCCGTTTATTTGAAGATACTGCTTTCACCGCCATGAATCATGTAGGTACAACAACTGCCGTCCGCATCAAAGCATTCCATTCAGACACACATCAAATAGTAGAAGGATGGGTAAGCTGTGGAAGTCACATTTTCATTGGATGTACCTTATCTTTACCTGACGGAAGTGAATTGGTCATGCCACGTAGAGAAGCCAAAAAATATTTGTCAAAAATAGAAGTTACGACAGAAGAAAGCAAAGAATCTTATCAAATATCTGTCAACCACCCTGCTTCCATTGGAGCATGGAAGATTTATCAATCAGGTTATGACAGTGCACGAGGTCGATGGAGTACTACCAGTACATTGGAATGTGTAAAGGACGGTTGGTATATCCCCGTCCACATAGCCATGTGGATGATTTTGATAGCAGGAATCATGATGTTCATCTTAGGATGGAAAGAACAAAGAAAGGAGGAAAAGAAATGAGTTGGGATTCATTTATCTATTTTGCCATCGCATCAGGACTTTGTTGGATATGGGGAACATTCCAAGCTTTTCATCAACAACGAAAGCTGGCTTTAGGAGTTTCAGGAATTGGTTCAATCCTCTTTTTGGTATTCATCATCGGGCTGTGGATAAGCTTGGAACGTCCACCTCTCCGTACGATGGGAGAAACACGACTTTGGTATTCCTTCTTCTTGTCAATTATCGGTATTGCCCTTTATGGGAAATGCCGTTATCCTTGGATATTGGGATTCAGCACACTGATGTCATTGGTATTCATCCTTGTCAACATCCTGAAACCTGAAATTCATAGCAAGACATTGATGCCCGCCTTACAAAGTATATGGTTCGTGCCCCATGTCATTGTTTATATGTTTTCATACGCCATGATGGGAGCAGTGACATTATTCGCTCTTTATTTATGGTTCCGGAAGTCTCCCGAAAATCCTTCTCAAAAAGAATTTATGATTTGTGACAATCTGGTAAGAATAGGTTGGGCATTTCTTTCCTTAGGCATGACTATGGGTGCACTATGGGCAAAAGAAGCTTGGGGCGATTATTGGTCTTGGGATCCTAAAGAAACATGGGCATTTGCTACATGGTTAAGCTATCTTCTCTATCTGCATCTCCGCCCATCGTGCAAAAACAAAGATTTCCTTTTTGCATGGCTAATTTTTTCCTTCATTTTGTTACAGATGTGCTGGTGGGGCATCAACTTCCTGCCATCGGCACAAGGGGTAAGCATCCACACTTATTGAGAATTTGCAAACCTTGAATATATTGTTTACATTTGCAAAAACATTCATCGTATAAAACAAGAAATTATGTATAAAGACGGACAACTCTATGTGGCCCATTCAAACGAAGGTCCTATCCATATCATAGGTAAAATGGCCAACCGACACGGACTGATAGCCGGTGCTACCGGTACGGGGAAAACTGTAACACTTCAAGTATTGGCAGAAACATTCTCACAAGCAGGAGTACCTTGTTTTATGGCCGATATGAAAGGAGACCTCTCGGGTATCTCACAAACGGGCGGATTGAGCAAATTCATCGAAAAGCGCTGTGCCGAATGGAATATGGATACCACAACCTTGAAGTTCGAAGGTTGTCCTGTCAGATTTTACGATGTATATGGAGAACAGGGACATCCGATGCGTACCACTATCGAAAAGATGGGTGCTATGTTATTGGCCAGACTTATGGACCTCAATGAGACGCAGACCGGTATCCTGACGCTCACCTTCCGCATTGCTAAAGACGAGAATTTGCCACTCATCGATATGAAAGACCTCCGTTTAATGTTGGATTATGTAGCCAAGAATGCCAAGCGCTATGCCACCACATACGGAAACATTTCGTCTGCCTCCATCGGAGCCATCCAACGTTCACTCCTTGCCCTGTCTGAGCAAGGAGGTGACCAATTCTTCGGAGAACCGGCATTCGACATCTACGACTTGCTGCAAACCGAAGGCGGACGCGGAGTGATGAACATCCTGGCAGCCGACAAGCTGATGTTACAACCCAAGCTCTACTCCACTTTCCTGATGTGGCTCCTCTCTGAAATCTATGACAAGATGCCAGAAATAGGTGATATGGAATTACCGAAAATGGTCTTTTTCTTCGACGAGGCACATATGCTTTTCAAGGATACCTCGAAAGCATTGACCGACAAGATAGAACAGATTGTACGCCTTATCCGTTCCAAAGGTATCGGTGTATATTTCATATCACAATCACCGTCCGACCTTCCGGAAGCCATTTTGGGACAATGCGGGAACCGGGTGCAACATGCCCTCCGCGCTTTCACCCCCAAAGACCAAGCTGCCGTAAAGGCTGCAGCACAAACCTTCCGTCCCAATCCAGCATTCGAAACTGAGCGCGAAATCCTGGAATTAGGAACCGGTGAAGCATTAGTATCTTTCCTGGACGAAAAAGGCGCACCTTCCATCGTCCAAAAAGCTAAAATCCTTTTTCCACTCAGTCAAATTGGCGCTATTACTACAGAGCAGCGTAGTACTATCAACAACACATCGCGTATCAGCGGTAAATACGAGACTCGAATCGAACGGGAATCCGCTTTCGAACAAATTGTGAAACAACGAGAAGCTGCCGAAAAAGAAGCTGCTGAAGCCAAAGCTCGAGAAGAAGCACAAAAGGAAGAAGAACGTTTGAAAAAAGAAGAAGAAAAAAAGAGCAAACGTTCCTCAAGCAGTAAGGGCAAAAGTATCCTCACTACCGTCATCGGTACGGCAATTACCTATTTTGCCAAGACGGTCGCCACCCAGTTAGCCCGTAACCTAACCAAGAAAAGTAAAAAGAAATAAGCATAAATCCCTGACAAGAGAAAACCTTGCCAGGGATTTATTCATATACATAAAAACGGATTATTCCAACACGACTTCAAATTGGTCATAGGCATCTGTACGCCAAGCCAATTGTTGCGTACGGCGTGATATGGCAAACAAGGGCGAAAATGTACGTACACCTATCGTCTTTCCATCAGGTTTAAACTCAAGGATACGCAACCAGCAATCACCACCATTACCATTCCAACTGCCATCTCCACACTGCGAATTGAACATCATCTGCACCACATTGCGTCCGTCTGCAGCTTTATCTACCCGATAGGATGTTGTCGGTTGGTAATCCACTTTACCATCACCTTCCAACTTGGGCGTATTACCCGTGTGCCCACACAACACCATACAGATGTTCTTGGAAGGATAAATCAGTTTCTCCCAAACCGCCTGCGCCCAATTACGAGGAGTCAGCTTATAACCTTCTTCCACGATTCTTTCACCATTGGTCGCCAAAAAAGAGTGAGTCAAGATAATAACCTTGTGATTAGCGAAACGCTTGGATTCAATCAGCTGACGTGCCCAATCCAAGGCTTCGTCACGAGGTGCAAATTCGAAAGAAATAACAAGAAGATCACCCCACGCATTATCGTGAAATTCATAAGCTGAATTTTCCATCGTATGGACCCCTTGATAATTGGCTCCAGTAGCTACCAGCGTCTTGGCAAATTCACTGTTCCTTTCTGGATAAATGTAGTCAGGCATCTGTGAATAACGATGCTCGGCAGCTATATAACCAAGGTCGTGGTTTCCCTGACAAGCGATGTAAGTCAACCGTCCGTCCAAACGTTCCAATCCTTGAGATATGGCTTCCCATTGTTGACGCGAGGTCTGATCACCATTATACTCATTGGGCAACGGAGCTGAAATCACTTTATTGTTCTGCTCCACCATATCGCCCGTAAAAAGAGCCGCCTTTATATTCAATCGCTTGATGTTTTGTGCAATCCAAGCTGTCTGCAAATCAAACAAAGGTTGGTTGGCTGCAAATTTCACATAACTTTGAGGGTCAGGAACCATAATCATACTGAATGAACCTTCATTTTCCAAAGCCGGATAAACTGGAATCTGAGGTTCACCCTTCGTACTTTGTGCCCAAGCCATACACATGATAGCTTGTACACCTACCGCCATTAATAATCTTCTAAGCATAATAAACTGTTTTATAGTCATTCTTCCCTAACAATCAATATGGACAACTCATACAACAAGTAGAGAGGTACCGCTACCAAGGACATCAACAAAGGATCGCCCGATGGAGTAATGACAGCCGACAAGACCATCAGTCCCACAACCGCATAACTTTTATATTCACGCAAGAATGCCTTGTTTATCAATCCCAGACAAGATAACACCCATGCCAACAAAGGCATCTCAAAGACAATACCCATCACCATGATAAGCATAATGAAGTTACCTATGTACGAAGAAAGGTCAATCTGATTTTGGATAGCAGCACTCAACTCATACTCAGTAAGGAAACGGAAAGTGAAAGGAAAGACCAATAAATAAGATATGGCGCATCCCAAATAAAACATGACTGTACTACCCAAAAATGCAAAACGAACGTGTTTCACCTCATGGTCGAACAAGGCCGGACGGATGAATCTCCATATCTCATATATAATATAAGGTACAGTCATCACCAACGCCAAAGAAAGGGATGTACTGATATGAGTAAAAAATTGAGATGCTACGTTGATATTGATAATCTGAACAAAAAAATCATCCGAGAAGTTCAACATCCCTCCACTGACTTCTTCCAACCAACGATAGACAAAAAAGTCGGAAGTAGTAGGTGCCAGAATATATTGATCAAAGATATAAGGCATCGACAGGAAGGCCAGTATCATAAATACCAACATTACCCCCACAATACGCACCAATGCCCATCTCAAGACTTCCAGGTGATCCCAAAAAGTCAACGTATCTTCCAACTGCTGAATGTCCTGATCCTTATTTTCTTTTTCCATATTTCATTATGCAAAAGAAGAGGGTGCAATTCAGAACACCCTCTCCCATCATTGTCCTATTAATTACTTAGTATAATCCGCTTTTACAAAATCCGCTTTCAACAAATAGTCGGCACACTTGCGTACACCTTCCATCATATCCGCACTTTCGTAAGCCTCAGCTTCCACGATGATATGTTCGACACCAGCCACTTCCGCATTATTGAAGATTGCATCGAAACCTACCATACCGCTTTGGCCTATCTCCTTCCAATCCTTGATGTGGAGAAGCTTGAAACGTCCCGGGTATTTCTTGAAATAAGCAACCGGACTGGCTTTTCCCATTACCGTCCAATATACGTCCATTTCAAAGAACACGCACTGAGGGTCGGTATTTTCAAGCATATAATCCAACATCACCACTTGGTCTTCCACTTTACGGAATTCATGGGAATGATTGTGATAACCATACTTCAAACCAGCTTCCGCACACTTCTTTCCGATAGCGTTGTGATAGTCGCACCAAGTCTGCAAGTCCTTCACTGTCTCAGGAACCGGTTGAGAAGGAGTCACTACATACTCCATACCGGCAGCCTTGTGAGCAGCGATACATTCGTCCCACCACTTCATGGTTTCCTCGTCAGGAGCTCCGGCCTTCAGTTCTTCCTTGGAAAGTCCACGGGTAGTGTGAGTAGAAAGTGCCTTCAGACCTGCCTTATCTACACAAGCCTTGAAATCTTCCGGTGCCATGCCATAGATTTTGCCATCTCTATAATTGGCAGTTTCTACAGTAGTATAACCCATACCTGCCAACATAGTCAAGATGGAGTCCTGATTAGCCGCAAATTTTTCAGCATTTCCTATCAACTGACGGATAGAGTACAATTGCAAACCGATATCTTTCTTCGGGGTAACCGATTCTGCTGCTTGCGGTTGACTTGTACAAGCAGCCAGTGCCAAAGAGGCACCGGCTACCAATGTATAAACTAATTTCTTCATAGATTATTCCATTACTTTAATACGGACATTGCGAATCCAAATGTCATCACCATGGTCTTGGAAACCGATATAACCTTCATGGTTTTCACCACCGCAGTTGTTCAGAAGTTCGAATGCCAACGGCCACTTAGCCTGGCTGAACTTGCTTGCCTGGAGCATATCTGTCCACTGTTGAGTCCACAAGTGATATTCTACCACATTTTCTTCGTTCTGGCCATGTACTACAGTACCTTTATATACCATCACCTTACCTGTATTCCATTCTCCGTAAGGCTTCTGGTTTTGAGGTACAGCCGGAATCATATCGTACAATGAAGCCGACTGACGGTTGTTGTCCTTACCCAACTTAGCATCCGGATGATTGGCATTGTCGAGCAACTGATATTCCGGAGAAGAGATATAAATAGGTTCGTAGATTGTCTTTCCATCCTTTTCAGTAGTTACTTCCTGAGCCAAATAGAAGACACCAGAATTACCACCCTTAGAAACCTTCCAGTCGAAAAGCATTTCAAAGTTCTTGAACTTATGTGCAAAGATAATGTCGCCACCATCGCCGCGTTGTCCTTCACCTTCACCTGTACCACAGAACTTCAGGCATCCATCTTCCAAAACCCAACGGCCAGGTACATGGTCTTTACCATAACCTCTCCAACCTTCGAGCGATGTACCGTCGAACAATACGATGTAACCATCCTTATCCACCTTGAACTTGCTGAGATCTACCTGCGGTTTGTCCACCACGGTATAAGCTGGAGTAGCTGGGACTTCTTCAGCAGGTTCTGCACTTTGTTTCTTCTGTCCACCACAAGCTGTCAAGCTGAGTGCCAAAGCCATTGCGGCCACGTATGTTATTCTTTTCATGTTTCAGTAGTTTAAAAATTTATGATTCTATCAAGGCATTTCAGGGAGTGCCCAACCTTCACGATAGTTGTGCTTAATCAATTCAGCAGCAAACTGACGCGCATTGACAGGTTCTGTCCAGGTCTTGTTGAATGTAGGATGTCCATCTTTGATGCTGAAACCATCCTTGATGACACTGCGTACCGTCGCATCAGCCGGGATATTGGTAAATTCCATCTTTTCACCATCCCAATCCAGGATTTGGTTCAAGCCTTGCAAACGAACGGCTACCACACCCATTACTACCATTTCGTTGAACGGACCAGCTTCTGAGAAGTCGGATGCAGAAGGTACACGTGTTTCAGGATCTTCCTTACAAGCACGTACCCAGTCTTGCTGATGCGACAAAGTCACTTCACGGCACAAGTTAGGTACTTCCGGTGTACGTCCAGATACCAAATAAGGCTTTTGGCCATAGCAACCACAAATCAAGATATCCTTGGTTCCGTAGAAGATAACGCCACCACCGTTGTAGTTCATATTCTTGCCAGCCAACAATTCAGCCGGACGTTCAGGAATCAAGCCACCGTCATACCAATACACATCCACTTCCGGCATAGCTACCTTAGGCATATTGTCGCGCGCGGGGAATGTATATTTCACGAATTGTGCATTCGGACAAGATTCAGACAACAACAGAGTTGAAGAACCTTGCACTTTGGTAGGATAACCCAAATTCAAGCCCTTGAATACCGGATGCAGGATGTGGCAAGCCATATCACCCAATGCACCTGTACCGAAGTCCCACCATCCGCGGAAGTTCCATGGAGTATAAATGGGGTTGTAAGGACGCATCGGAGCCGGACCGATGAACGCATCCCAGTTCAAAGTAGAAGGAACTGCCGGTGTTTCAGTCGGACGTTCCAATCCCTGCGGCCAAATCGGACGGTCTGTAAAGGCTTCCACCTTACGTACTTCACCGATTACACCGTTCCATATCCAGTTACAAACCTGGCGTACACCTTCCTGTGACGCACCTTGGTTACCCATTTGAGTTGCCACCTTGTGCTTGGCAGCCAATTTGGTAAGCAATCGTGATTCATAAACCGAGTGAGTCAACGGCTTTTCACAATATACGTGTTTGCCTGCAGCAATCGCTTCTGCACAGATGATGGCATGTGTATGGTCAGCTGTAGCACAAACTACCGCATCGCATTGATCCAGCATTTCGGCAAACATTACCTTATAGTCATTATATCTCTTGGCATTCGGATAACGTTCGAACACAGGCATTGCATACTTCCAGTCCACATCGCACAAGCCGATGATGTCTTCGGTTTCAAGTCCGCGCAATACAGCAGCACCACGTCCACCGATACCTACACCGAGGATTTTGAGCTTACCATCCTTATTTTTTTTCTTCTTTTTCTTGGCATCTACATCTGCAAACATACTGCCCGGAGTCATGGACAAGCCGATAGCAGCAGCCGTACCTGCTTTCAGGAACGATCTTCTGGACATTTCTTTTCCCATTGTACTGATATTTAAGGTTAATGAAAATTATTTTTCTGTTTTTGGAGCATCCATATCCTTGATGTCCTTTTCAATTTCGTTCATTCCGTCTTTAAAGCTCTTTACACCTTTGCCCAAGCCTTTCATCAATTCAGGAATTTTCTTGCCGCCCCAGAGGAGCAAAACAACAAGTGCTATCAGTATGATTTCGCCTGTACCGATATTTCCTAAAAACAATAAGTATTTCATAATGTTATTCGATTAAAAGTTACTATTTCTTAAATTTAAAGATTTGGTCCAACCGACCAAAAACCTCACAAATCTACAATTTTCTTTTCAGAAATCATACAGAATGGCAAAGAAATATCATTGAATTTTATAAATACCGCCTTATAAATCCCTAAACACACAAAATCATGAACCTTTTCACTTTCCATTTGTTAGCATTCCATCTATAAATACAATAAAACGAACGATTATGAAAGATTTCCTTTTCCCCCAGCCCACAGATTCCAAAGGGTTCTCACTCCTTCTCCTGTGCTTACGAATCCTTTTCGGCATCCTGCTTATCGTACATGGTCTCGATAAGCTATACAACTACACGGCACTGTGTTTTACCTTCCCCGACCCGATAGGCATCGGCCGCGAAATTTCATTACTGTTCGCCATCTTTGCCGAGATGTTTTGTGCAATGGCATTCATATTCGGTGCGCTCTACCGCTTGTGTATGCTCCCGATACTGGCGGTCATGGCAGTCGCCTTCTTTCATGTTCACGAAGCAAGTATCGTACAAGGCGAATTAGCCTTCGTATATCTGATGGTATTATTGGTGATGTACATAGCCGGCCCCGGGCAATACTCCATCGACGCAAAGATATACGAGTATCTCCACGCCAAGGATTACGAGGCCTACGAGTACTGAGAACTATAATTTCTTCAGCTCCGTGTAAAGCCGCTGGATGGGCATTCCCACCACATTGAAGTAGCTTCCTTCTATGCGCTCTACACCCACAAAGCCTATCCACTCCTGGATACCATAAGAGCCTGCCTTGTCCATCGGCCGATAATGGGTTACGTAGTAATCTATCTCACCGTCGGTCATTGCCGCAAAGGTCACATCCGTCACCGTTGCAAAGGTTTTCTGGTATCCTACGGTGGTAAGGCATACCCCCGTTATCACCTGATGTGTCTTGCCCGAGAGAGCCCTTAGCATCCGTCGGGCATCCTCTTCATCAACGGGCTTTCCCATCACTTCACCGTCCAGCCACACAATGGTATCGGCGGTTATCACCAGTTCATTTTCCTGCATCACCTGTCGGTAAGCATCTGCTTTGGCACGAGCTATGTAAGCCGGAATCTCTACCCCATCCAGTCCTTCGGGGAAAGACTCGTCCACATCCGCCAGTGTCTTCACTTCATACTCGATACCCAATCCAGACAACAACTCCTTACGGCGTGGCGAATTGGAAGCCAACACCACTTTATATTTATTCAGATTTTCCAGCATATTCTTTTTTCTCCAACTTATCAAACGTTGTCATCCTTCCTCCCTTCGGTCGTCTGAATGACAGACAGGATTTACCACCCGAAAGCACTCTCATCCTGCATCCATTTGCCTTGCGCACGAAGCACCTGTTCCAACACATCACGACCGCATCCGCAGCCTCCATTCTTGTGCGAGACATAAATGGACACATCCTTTATTTCTGGAGCTGCATCGGCCGGGCAACACGGACATCCGCACATACGCATCACCTCGTAATCAGGAATGTCATCCCCCATATAGAGTATTTCCGCATCCTCCAGTCCGTATTTATTTTTCAGCACTTCATACTCATTCTTCTTTACAGCCGAACACATATACACATCCGTAAGGCCCAATCCTTCATATCGCTTGCGTACAGCCTCCGTCTTGCCACCGGTTATGATGGCTACCACCAACCCGCATTTCACGGCAAACTGAAGAGCGTACCCATCCTTGATGTTTGCCGTACGCATCGGTTCGCCATTGGGATGAAGAGTAACGGTCTCTGCACTGAGCACTCCGTCCACATCGAAGACCACGGCCTTAATTTTCTTCAAGTCGTAATTAATCATTATTAGTTATGAGTTATAAGTTGTGAGTTCTTCACTACACTTCGTTCCGTTCTGAATGACTAATGCTATTACTAATCATCTTATAAATTTCCCGCAACTCCGGTTCTTCCGCCAGCATCTCCAAATGCTTGTTCATCACATTCCCATCCTTCCTTACTGCGGGTCCGGTCTGTGCATTTCTCGGATGAAGCCCGTGCACCTTCCGGGCTGTTTCGTCTATCAGCGGAAGCATGGCACCAAAGGGCAAGCCATTCTTCTCCAGCAAATGGGCACTGAGGGCATACATATGGTTGGCAAAGTTACAGGCAAAGACCGCCGCCATATGCAAGTATGTACGCTGTGCCGAAGTGGCTTCATACACCTTGTCGCTCAGCGATGCCGCCAACTCTTTCAGCACCTCAAGCTCCGGCTCACCATTGGCCTCCACAAAGAAGGACACCGATGCAAAATCCACCTCCCTGCTCTTACTGAAAGTCTGCATGGGATAGAGCACGCCGTACCGGCAAGCACAATCCTGCCAAACATCCATCGGCATACTGCCTGCGGTATGCACGAACAAAGCCTCTTCCCTGCCTTTCACCACATCCGGTATCAACTCCTGCAGGACAGCATCCTTCACCATCACCAGATAGATGTCGGCATCCGTGCAAACCTCGTCCAGCGAAGTCACGAAAGGCACCCCGAGACAACTCGCCAACTCCGAAGCCGAAGCCTCCGTACGGCTATATACCTGCACCACCTCCCATCCGGCTTTCTGTACCCCTCTACCTAAGTGAGTGGCCACATTCCCGGCACCTATCAGTACGATGCGTTTATTGGTTGCCATACTTCCCTAAATGAATCTTTTCCCATTGCAGATGTTCCTCGTTGAACGGCTTGCGCTCCATCCCTTTATGTCCCACCGCCACGATGCTCAGCACCTGGAGCTGGAGAGGGATTTCAAGCACATTGTGTACAAAGTCGCCCGACGGAATGCCGGTAGCGGTGAAGCGTTCGCGCACCTGAATCCAACAACTGCCCAAGCCCAAGTCTTCGGCCTGCAGCTGAATCATGAGCGAAGCGATGGCTGCATCTTCTATCCACACATCGCTTGCCAGCGGGTCGGCCATCACGACGATAGCCAAGGCTGCGTCCTTCAGGAACGAGGCTCCCATCTCCTTGCACATGGAAAGTTTCTGTAAGGTTTCCTTATCGTCCACCACAATGAATTGCCAAGGGTTGCTGCGCTTGGACGAAGGCGACATCAGAGCGGCTTTCAGCAATGCCACCACTTGGTCCTGCGTCAGTTCCTCGTCCGTGAACTTCCGCATGCTTCGTCTGTTCTTTATTAATTCACTGAAATTATTCATAGTTCCATTCTATTTTTATTTGGTAACGATTTTTGTTTATCCAAATCAGGTAACAAATATACGCATAGATTGTGAAACTCTCAACAAAAAAGCCTATTTTTGCACATATGAAACCTATCCGACTGATGACATACCGCCGTGGAAGCACCCTTCCGCCCTTGCCGGGGCATCTGCTTCCCCATTCCACGGAGCTGTTCAGGGTGTACGAACAGACTCCCGGCTATGCCCCTGTGCTGGTAGTGGCTTCGATAGACGGACGGCCCGTGTCGAAGCTGCTGGCCGTGGTTCGCCGCAGCGTGCGCTGGTTTCCGCCCTCCATCATCCACCGATGCGAAGTGTATGGCACAGGCGAATATTTCGATGACACCTTTCCGCAAGACGAGCTGTTCGAAATGATGCTGGAACACCTCACGGGCGAAGCACTGAAGGACTGTTTCCTCATCGAGTTCCGCAACCTCCCGAAATCGCTCTTCGGCTACAAGTATTTCCGTCACAACGGTTATTTCGCCGTGAACTGGCTACGCATATACAACTCCCTGCACAGCCAATCGCCCGAAGAGCGGATAGAGCCCAAGCGCCTTCGCCTCATCAACCGTGCCGTGCGGTTAGGAGCCACCACCGGAGAGGCCCGAACCGAAGCCGAAGTGGAAGCTTTCCTGCAGATGCTGCGCCGCAACTATTCATCCAAGATACGCAAGCACTTTCCCGACCTGCATCTCTTCCGTATGCTTATGAAGCAAGGTGCCGCCAAAGTATTCCTGGTAAAGTACAAGAACAAAATCATCGGCGGCTCCTTCTGCATGTATTCGGGCGACACGGCCTATCTGTGCTTTTCGGGCGGACTGCGCAAGACCTTTGCCTGGCTTCATCCCGGAGCGATGGCCGTCTGGGTCGCCCTTCAGGACGCACACGCTCACGGATACGGCCACTTCGAGTTCGTCGATGCAGGCCTGCCGTTCCGCAAGACAGGCTACCGCAACTTCATCCTGAGCTTCGGCGGCAAGCAAGTGAGCACCCGCCGCTGGTTCCGCTTCCGCTGGACGTGGCTGAACCGTTTGGCGGGTTGGCTCTACCGGTAATGCTACCAGTCGGCATACTCATCCTCCTCCCGTAGCCATTCCGCCAGCTCCTTCACGTTGTCGGGGAATGCCAGGTCGTATCCTTGCCTGATGGCCTCCGTATCCACCGCCACGGGGCGTATTCCGTTTTCCATCACCGTCATGGCCTCCATCAGCCTTGCCAGGCGGCCGTAGCCCTGCACGTTCTGTGGCGGCAGCAGGTTCTCGTTACCGCCCAGCCCGCTCAGCATCAGCACGGTGCGCATGTAGGCCGTCGTGTCGTTCTCGTTGGGCGGTGCCCATCGGGCGATGATATTCTCCACCGTGAAGCGCTTCTTCTGCCTTCTGAGTCGGCGGTAATAAGTCTGCATCAGCCTCCAGGCGGCACGGTAACCGTAGGCCATGGATTCAAATTGCACAAAGTTCTTGTCGGTCTGTGTGGTGGCTGCTCCCTGCCATCGGTCGGCGGACCGACGGATATTCAGCGGGTTGTTGTTTCTGATTCCTCTGGGTCTTGTCATATCTTGTTTGTTTTTCATTGAATACATTGACTACACCGACTACATTCCGGCATACTTCCTTGCCAGATACTCTTCCGTCTTGCGGAAGCGTTGCCGTCCGGGGTCGGCCATACAACGTGCATCATCGGAAGAGGTGATGTAGCCCCTTTGCTTCCAGTTGCTCAGCATCAGGCGGAGCGAGCCCCGGCGGATGCCCTGTTGCTGTCGCATCTGCTGTGCTTCCTCGCGCGTAAAGGTATCGGGCAACAAGTCGAGCAAGTTCTGCGGATGGCGTCGGTTTTCCTCGTCAAGGTTACTCTCCACGTTCTCGATGGCCTCGCCGAAGAAGTGCATCTTGCACCACAGGTCGTACCTCAGGCTCCATCTCACGAAGTCCTCCATCGCCGGAGTCCACACCTCGCCATGTGCCACATAGAGCACCATAGCCTTCAGGAAAGCGATGACATTGGCACGGAAGCTCAGGTTCTCATAAACCCGGCTCTGCGACAGGCGGGCAAACTCGGCATTCTCTTCCAGCAAGGTGTGTGCCAGCCGTTCCGCCTCTTCGCACCTCACCTCGCCTCCGGCAGCCGTCAGCCGCTCGATGTAAGTGCCCAGTTCGGCATCGAAGTCCTCGCCGTAAGTACCATATACCGGCAGTTCCGCCCCGATGGGCCGCTCGGGAATGGTGCAGAAGTTGATGCGGCTCACGGGCCCGTCGGTCAGCACCTGGCGGAAGTATGCCTGCCCCTTGGCGATGGTGGTCGATGCGTTCCAGTTGAACCGGATGCACACCCTTTCGCTGACGCTTGCCGTACCCACACGTGTCTGCCCGTATGTATTTCCCGGGTCGAAGGCCAAGCACATAATCTGGAACTGCGCCTTGCTGCGTGCCGAAGTCTTCAGCGCATCAAACTGGTCCAGCTCATTCATCTTGGTGTATAGAAATCGTTCCTCGGCCTCGGCCAGTCTCATCACGAAAGCGGCGTTCGTCATGTCGGGATCTATCTCCTGCACCACCAGCCCCTCGGGACGCTTCTTCTTGTCCTTGTTTGCCCCTTTGGTGTTCATCTCCGTCTTCCAGTCCTTCTCGCGTTGCAGGCTCTCGGCATCTCGCCGACGGATATCCGTCATAATCCGGTTGATGGGTTCGCTGATGCAGTTCTTCCCGGCTCCGGTACCCGCCATCAGCACATTCATCAGCGTAGCCTCGTGCAGCACGTTGTCTATGTATCGGAAGTACGTCTTCCGCAAGTGCGTGGCCAGTGGCGGGAATACGGCATGTGCCACGGCCGGCCGATAGACCTCGGGCGTACGGCTCACCAGCAGTTCGATGAGGGGCGGCAACGCCTCCGGCATGGGTGGCGGCGTGTTGAGGTCCGGGTTCTGGGCGACAGTTTCCGAGTTCTCCGCCTGGCGGCCCCTGCAGATGGCCAATGTGCGGCGGATGATGTCGGGCACCAGCCTGTTCTGCGAGCGTTGGCAGGTACTTCGGATGCTGTTCATCCACTTCTTCCCGTCCTCGCCATAGGTAGGCAGCAAGGTGGCTATCCACTCAGGGTCGTCGTTGCAGATGTAGCGCAGGTGGCACGCCATGGCATAGATGTGGTTGTTGCGCGACCCGTGCTCCGGCTTCCCGCCCAGCTGCTCTTCGAGGGTCTCGACAATGCGGGCGTAGGGGATGTTTTCGTAGGTTTTCGGATATTTTTCTTGGCACGGATTACACGGATTACACGGTTTTTCATTTCCTGATGTTTCCGTAGCCTTCGGCTGATGCGATGACACGGATTTTACGCAGAGTTCCGTGTCATCCAAGTTGGCGTTAGCCTCGTTAGACAGCGGACGGGATCCGTGCAATCCGTGTAATCCGTGCCTAAAATCGGTTGCATCCACTGGCTTAAACAGTTCTTCGTTCACATACAGCGTATGTCCTTCGGGCACCATGTAGATGCATCGGCTCACGTCCTTTACAGCTCCGTCGGCCTGGAAGCCCACATCGGCGGAGAAAGCGGTCTGTGCCTCTTCGGCGGTCATCCCCGTGGGCAAGTCGATGAGCACGTGGGTACCCCTCCGCACGCTGTCTTCCACCAGCAATATGCTCCACTTGCCCTCCTGTTGCAGTTTCAGGGCTTTCTCCAAGATTTCGGCGGAGTGTCCTTTCTCGTCGAAGTCCAGCATCAGGCGTTGCAGGGGCATTTCGGCATCCTTGATGGAACGGTGGTTGTTGGCAAACCGGGCGCAATGGGGAGTCCAGATGGGCAACTTGCTTTTCAGCTTCCCCTCACCGGCTTCTATGCGTCGGCACATCTCCACTAACCAAGGTTCACGCCGCATCTTTTCCCAGTCTTCTTTGGTAGCGGGCACGGCAGGTGCACCGTGACTCCGCGCTATACAGGTAAAGTACATTTTTAGTTATGAGTTATGAGTTGTGAGTTTCATTTCAAGGTCAAGAAGAAAGCGGTGACCATCGGCATTTCACGCTTGCGGATGGCCCAGATGTCGTGTATGCTCAGTTGCGGTGCAAACTTCCAGCACTCCACAATGCGGTTGTTGTTCCACAGCTGCACGTCGCAGTGCTCGGTGCGGTAAATCACCTTGTATCGGGGCCCCTGCGAGCCCACCTTGTAAGGCCGGATGCGGGTGTTGCCGTCCTCCATCACGGTAATGCGTGCCGGGTAACTGGCAGTCGGGGCAGCAGTCAGCGGTTCGGGATGTTCGTAACAAGCGGGATAAATGTTTATGTCACCGTTCACAAAGTAGGCGGTCTGGGTGTCCATCCGGACATCGTTCAAAAGGATGTTCTTGCTCATGTCTCTCATGTTTTTAGTTATTTTTTAATTACAGATAATGTTTGGTTGATCAACGCTACAAAAATAAGGAACATACGGCTGTTTCCCTAATATCCCGGGTTGACACAGGTTGACATCAACCTCCATCAACCCGAGGACTGCCTAAACTTGGAAAATCACCACCCGATTGGCCTTCGACAAGGCATTCAGGTTATTGTCGTCCATGTATTTGTGTATGGATTGCCAGCTTCCCGTCAGCTGGAACTCCGAGCAGAACTCCGCCTGTGTCGGGTTCCGGGTGAGCAGGTTGTCCTGTACACACCTCAGCAGTACGCATCCCACCGCAGCCCCGTTCCTCCCGTCTATCAGGTCGTGCAGACGCTGCATCAAGCGGTCGGGGTCGGGATACTGCACCAAATTCCGGAAACTGGCCTGTCGCGCCTGATGCTGTTTCCGTGGCTCTCCACACAGCCTCAGAAAGTCCATCACTTCTTGTTCGTTTCTGCATCTGCACGCTTTCATGGTCTCTTCGTTTACGATGATAAAACTCATATCGTTAGTACCTCCGCCCTCCTGTCCATCCTCACTGGTGATTAATAATAGATTATCACTATACAAAAAAAGAGAGCAGGCTCTCCCGCTATGGGAAAACCTGCTCTCTTAAAACGTCCCGAACAAGAGGGCCTATCGAGGATTGAAAAGAAATATTTTCAAGGGATTGTGGCAAAGACCTTTTTCGAGTTCCTCACCATTTCATTAAGCCGTTTGGCTATTCGCTTCCAATCAAACTTGCCGGAAGTCATCACCACCGATTCATTGAAGTCTATCTCGTCAAAAAAAGTCAAGGCTTTGACAGGCATCAGAACATTGGCATTGGGGAATTTCAAAGAATAAAACTCCAACATCCCGTCCAAAGAATAACGAGTAGAAAGGGTAGCAATATCAATAAAATCCTTTACACGTGTACCATTTTGTGCAATGGCCGACAATTTCATAGCAATAATGTCGGGGATGCTCTCCAAACGCACACCCTCTACGATGTCGGGAGCTTGCAGATGAGGATAGTTGAACCGGATGCAGTCTATCATCACCCCATCGATAAATCCCTTCAAGGTCTGATTTCTTTCGTAAGAGACTTTCAGCTCGTAGTTCTCCATCAGCATCGCCTTAAGCTCTTCCAAATCGAATTCCTCACGTGTAAACAAGTCAAGGTCGATGCTTTTCCGATGCCCCAACCGCAAGGCAAGGGCTGTACCACCTACCAGATTGAACGTCTGTAATAAGGGTTCATCCTGTAATCGCTTCAGGAGTTCCAATGTCCGGGGTTCGACTGTTTCTTTGTGTAGCATCTCAGTTCTTCTTTTTTGAGGTTGAAAATAGTGCATACGAAGTGCATATCTAAATCGTTGAGGTAAGGCACGGATTTGACGGCTTCGCGGAATCCTTCAATGCCTCCGTAGAGGTCGAAAGCCGCAAAGAAGTCTTCCGGTTCGCCCATCTCCACGACGCGTTGCACCACAAGGGTCTTCGACCGTTGCCAGTCGAATGTCTCCATGTCGTATTCCCACAATAATGCGTTGTTCGGCAAGCGGTTTCCACTATGATAGGCATCCAATATGACCATAATGTTCATTCTTTATACGTTCACAAAGATAAGCATTTCTCCTTATATTCCAACATTTCCATCCCGAAAATGTTTCTTTCTTCTTTCATCCAGTCTTCAAACACAATCAAGGTAATCACACCAGAAAAGTGTGGAATACCTAATTTCGTGTGGGGAAAGAAATCACCCGATTCCCTTATCCGTGTTTTGTCACATCATGTCAAAGTACGCTTTGCACCTCCACCAAGGGAGGACGATTGCGAGCAGGAGAGGCATCACCCTCTTCCTGCCCTATAGGTTATTGATTGGCTTTACATTCATCGCACTCGCCTGTGTGGGTCAGAGTGATGCTCTTCCATGTTACATTGCCACCCCAGCTCGGTTTGAACCACACGTTGTTTTCGAGATCGGGTTTGTATGTATCTTCTGCCTCCAACTGTCCGCAGTTAAGGACGAGGTCACAGGAACCTCCATCAACCTCTTTTCCAACTTCGTAAAAAACATAAGAATTACTTTGATTGATAGACGTGACAACCGAACCAAACGTCATTTTTTTCAAATAGTAGCAACCAGTAAAAGCACCGTCACCTACAGTTGTTACTTTTGGAAGAGTGATGCTGTTAAGGGCAAATGCAGCATAAAACTCCATAGCAACAATCTCCGTTACATCGGGAAGAACCAAATCAATCTTGCC
>JAFQBF010000110.1 GCA_017416735.1 Bacteroidaceae bacterium
CGTCCGTTGGTTGCCTTTTCCACCTTCTTGATGTTATCCTGCACCCAGTTGTAATGATAAAGCGGAGCTTCGTTGTCAATCGGGCTGATAACCACCTTGCGGGCACCCTTTTCAGATGCTGTGCTATTTACTGAAAGTTCGGTCAATACGTTGGCCTTTCCGATGAGTAATTCGTAAATGTTCTTCACGCTGTTGGTCGGGATACCGTCGATGGCCACGATGTATTCACCTTCCTTCACGTCGATACCCGGTTCGGTCAATGGCGAACGGAGGGTCTTGCTATAAACCGCACCCGGGATAATCTTGTCGATGCGATAGAAACCGCTCTTGTGTTGGCTCAATTCAGCACCGAGGAGCCCCATCGGGATGCGTTCAGGCTTTGGCATTTCACCCGGATTCACGTAAGCGTGACCACAACCCACTTCACCAATCATTTCGCCGATGATATAATTAAGGTCGAGGCGAGTCTTGGCGTATGGCAACAGCACTTCGTATTTTTTCTTGATGGCCTTCCAATCCAGCCCGTGCATATTTTCCAAATAGAAACCGTCGCGGTAAGCACGCCATACTTCGTCGTAAATCTGTGCCCATTCTTCGGCATAATCTATATGAGCCACCATATCCTTCAAGTTGATGGCATCCTTCAAGTTTGCCTTACCTGTCGGGAAATCGCACACGAACATCTGTCCACGCTTCGAGAAGAGTGCCTTCTTGCTACCCGGAGTGATGCTGAACGATGCATCGGCTACGGTTTCTTCCTTCTGGGTCTTCAAGTCGAATGCCTTGGTGTCACGGCCGCTGGCATAATATACCTTCTTTCCGTCCGAGAAGAAGTTGCGGTACGAACCTGCCGGCAACGGCAACTTGATGAGGCGACCGAAGATGCCGTCTGCATCTACCTTCACACTGGCAGGAGCTGCTGCCTTGTCGTCTTTTTTCGGAGCATCGGTTGCACCATCCGACGGGAGCAATGGAGAAGGAGTATCCTTGGCAAGCATCGCCATATAGATTCCGTTCATACGGTTGTAAGTATGGTTCCATTCCAACTGACCATAAGTAGGGTTGAAGTCGCGTGCCGATGTAAAGATAAGGTACTTGCCATCGGTACTGAATACCGGTGATGAAGAGTCGTACCAGTCTTCGGTCACGGCGATTTCCTGCTTGGTGTTGAGGTTATAGACATATACCACGCTCATATTGTTCTTGGCACCCTTGGTGTAAGTAAGCCATTGGCTGTCCGGTGAATAGCTTACCCCATAAAATTCACCGCTCGGGTTCTGCATCACGGTGCGCTTGGTCTTGGCAGCTACATCCACTTCCACGATGCGGTTCTTGCGGTCGGTATAGAGAATCTTCTTGCTGTCCGGACTCCACATCAACTGACGGATGTAAGTATCGTTGTTCTTGGTAAGCTGAACCGGTTCGCCATTTTCGCCCTGCAACCAGATTTCGGTTTCACCGGTACGGTCGCTGATGTAAGCGATGTACTTGCTGTCCGGGCTGAACTTGGCACCGCGTTCGTTGGCACCCGAAGTGCGGGTGATGTTGCGGGTCACACCCTTGCCGGCCGGTACATTGAACACTTCACCACGAGCGGTAACGGCTACACGCTTGCCGTCGCCCGAGAGGCTGGTAGCAGTCACATAGCCCGATACGTTCTTCATTTCCTTGCGGGCATATACATTTTCACCACCGAGGCTAATGTTGATCTTGGTGCTTTGGCGAGTCTTCGGGTCGAACTTGTACAAGTATCCGGCATTTTCATAAACGATGATGTTACCGTCCGAACTTGGGAACTTGATGTCGTAATCGGTGTAGTTGGTTACCTTTTGAGTCTGCTTGGTCTTGGTGTTATAGACAAAAAGGTTCATAGTCATATCGCGGTCACTGATGAAGAAGATTTCATCGCCAATCCACATCGGGATGATGTCCTGCGATACGTTGTTGGTGATGTTTTCTACCTTCTTGGCAGCCGGGTCGTAAATCCAGATGTCATCCGCCATACCACCTTTATAATACTTCCAAGTACGGAATTCACGCATCACACGGTTGTAGGCCAACTTCTTGCCGTCCGGTGAGTAGCTGCAGAAACCGCCTTCCGGGAGAGGCATCACTTCCGGCATACCGCCTTCCTTGTTCACCGTCCAAAGCTTGCCTGTAAAGCTGTCGTTGATACGGTTACGATAAACGATGCCTTTTCCGTCGCGTGTCCAGGTCATCACGATATTGTTAGGACCCATACGGTCACCCAAGTCGTCACGGCTGTTGGTCGATGTATAAGTCAAACGGGTAGGCTGTCCACCATCCTTCGGCATAAGGAATACTTCGGTATTGCCATCGTACTGACCAGTGAAGGCAATGTTCTGACCGTCCGGAGAGAAACGGGCAAACATTTCATAACCGATGTGGGAGGTAAGGCGTTGAGCCTCGCCACCTGCCAGAGGCGCCTTGTAAAGGTCTCCGGCATACGTAAATACCACTTCCTGACCATTGGTAGCAGGGAAGCGTAAGAGTCGGGCTTCGTCAGCTTGTGAAGCTGTAGCCGCACCTGCTAAAAGCAGGGAAAGCATGATTTTCTTATTCATAATTCATAGAGTTTTTCTTGTAATGTGACAAATATAAACATTTTAATTTGTGTTTATTGATAAAATTAGATATTTTTGCGTAATTGATGATAAAATTATAAAACTATAAGCTATGAGAAAGACATTTACTTTTTGTACATTCCTGTTCGTAAGCTTGCTGGTATTGGCACAAAACCCTTGTCCACAAGTGATACCTGCTCTCCAGCAATGGACGGGTGGAAAAGGAACTTTGACGTTGCCAGCCCAAGGCAGCATTGTCATTAATACAGCTGATAAAGATGTTTTGTATGATGCCGCTACTATTCTTGCCCAAGACTTGAAAGAGTTGTTAGGGTGGGAGTATGCCATTCGTATCGGTAAGGTCAAGAATAACGAAATTTATCTGTCCCTCTCGAAACCCGACGAACAATTGGGTGAAGAAGGGTATGTACTGAGAATAGCCAATCGGGTGAATGTGGAAGCACCTACTGCCAAAGGTGTATTTTGGGGAACGCGAACCTTGTTGCAGATGCTCTATCACCAGAAAGCTAAATTGGCGAAAGGAACTACCCGTGACTGGCCGGAGTTCCCGAACCGTGGCTTTATGCTCGATGTGGGGCGCAAGTTCTTCACCCTCGACTATCTGAAGGAGCAAATCAAAGTGCTCTCCTTTTACAAGATGAATGAGTTTCAGATTCACTTGAACGACAATGGCTTCCCACAATTCTTCGACAATGATTGGAACAAGACCTACGCTGCCTTCCGATTAGAAAGTGAACGTTTCCCAGGACTTACAGCCAAGGACGGATCCTACACCAAGAAGGAGTTTACCGAACTTCAACGGATGGGTATGGTGTATGGCGTAAATATCATCCCGGAAATCGACATCCCGGCACACTCCCTCGCTTTCACTCATTACAAGCCCGAAATAGGTACGCAAGAGTATGGAATGGATCACCTTGACCTTTATAAAGAAGATACCTATAAGTTTGTCGATGCCTTGTTGGATGAATACCTCTCCGGTGAAGAGCCCGTGTTCATTGGGCCAGATGTACATATCGGTACGGATGAATACAACAAGAAGGAAGCCGAACAATACCGATATTTTACCGACCGATACTTGAAGTATGTAGCAAGCTATGGCAAGACTCCACGTATGTGGGGCGGGCTGAAGTGGCTCCCCGGAAAGACTCCCGTTCAAGCCGAAGGCGTAACTGTGAATGCTTGGTCGTTCGACTGGGTGGATCCCGAAGTATCCATTAAGGAAGGCTATAAGCTCATCAACACTTGCGACACTTATCTGTATATCGTACCGGGAGCGGGCTATTACCGCGAATTCCTCGATCACCAATGGCTTTACGAGAAGTGGACACCTTGGATGATGAACCGCAAACAGACTCTCCCTGTTGGTACACCGGGGGTGTTGGGAGGTATGTTTGCCGTATGGAACGACCAATGCGGCAACGGCATCTCCCAACAAGATGTACATTATCGTTCGTTCCCTGCTATCCAAGTGATGGCCGAACGGATGTGGAAGGGAGACAATCAGCAGGAAGTGCCTTTTTCTGAATTTGAAGCTCTTTGTAAGACGATGCCCGAAGCACCGGGTGTGAATCTTTTGGGACGCATCGGTGAAGAAACTTCATTATTGACAGAAGAAGCGACCTTGAACGGAAAGGAAAGTATCGAAACTTCGTTGCAAGAAGTCGGTTATCCATATGCGGTATCGTTCAGTATCTGTCCGGACGAAAAACCGAACATCAGCGGTGTACTCTTCAAGGGACCGCATTCTACGGTCTATACCAATTGGGAGAACACGGGTCGCATTGCTTTCACCCGCGATGGCTATGAGTTTGCTTTCGGCTCTTTCATTTTGCCCGTAGGCCAATGGACAGACATCACTATCAAGGGTGACTGGAAGGGCACCTCGCTCTATGTGAATGGAAAGCTCCAGGAACGCCTCGAAGGACGGAAGAAGCGAGTCTATAATCCGAAGTACAACCGGTTGGAAAGTATGCCGATACAGGAAACGCTCGTCTTTCCGTTGCAATATATCGGAGACAATATCAATGGCTTCAAAGGGAAGCTAAAGAACGTGAAAGTCCTGCAAGAATAGAAATAATCAATCCTCCGATAGAAACCATCTGTTGGAGGATTTTGTTATACTGCCTATCTTTGCAACAGAAAAAGAAAACAATAACTAACTCAATAAAAAAGAAAGATTATGGCAACAAAGTTTTATAAGTGCAACCATTGTGGTAATGTGATTGAAAAGGTAGTAGACAGCAAAGTTCCGGTAGTATGCTGCGGCGAAAAGATGCAGGAACTGATTCCGAATACAGTAGATGCCAGTGGCGAAAAGCACGTTCCGGTAGTGACCCGTCTGGACGATTGCCGTATTAAGGTGGAAGTAGGTAGCGTGGCTCATCCGATGACTCCCGAACACCATATCTCCTTCATCTATGTGGAAACCGAAAATGGCGGCATCCGTGTGAACCTGAAGGACAAGCCCGAAGCTGTGGTATGTGTCTGCCACGACAAACCGGTAGCTGTTTATGAATATTGCAACCTCCACGGATTGTGGAAAACTGAACTCTAAACTATATAATTATGATTGATAGAAAAGTGGATGTTAACATCCACTTTTTTTTGTTGAAGCTTGTTGATAATGTACTCGAATTTATCATTACCTTTGTGATACAATAAAGTGAATGACCATGAAACTGATAATTTTCGATTTTGATGGAACGTTGGCCGATACTCGCCAGCTCATCGTAGAGACTATGCAAGAAACCATCCAAACATTGGGATTGACATCTTGCACCGACGAGCAATGTGCATCGATGATAGGTCTCCCCTTGAAGCAAGCCTTTACCGACTTGATTCCGATGTCCGACGAGATGGGCAACCGGTGTGTAGATACTTACCGACGGATCTTCAGTGTAAACAATGCCGCTTACGTCATTCCTACATTCCCCCATGTCATCGAAACGCTTCAACAACTTTCTGTCAAGGGATATACGCTGACCATTGCCAGCAGCCGAAGCCGTCAGAGTTTGCTCGATTTTGTTCATACCATGCATCTGGAAGATATTTTTTCGTATATATTGGGAGCTGATGATGTGGTTCATGCCAAACCCCATCCGGAGCCGGTATTGCGTACACTCGAAGCTTTTGGTTGTTCTCCAGAAGAAACCCTCGTGGTAGGTGATATGAAGTACGATATTGAGATGGGTCGCCGAGCCGGTACCCGCACTTGCGGGGTGACATACGGCAACGGCTCCCCTCAGGAATTGAAGGAAGCCGGAGCCAATTATTTGTTGGATGATTTTAAGGAAATCCTTACGATTCTATAAGATTCATTATTCCTTCTTGATGATAGTGGCCGGATTAATGTGCATAATCTGCCAAATCTTGAAGGCTGTTACCAGGAAGATGAGCAATGCCATACCGAAGAAGATGAACAACGGCCAATCAAGATGATACACAAAATCGAATTGGGCTCCCATCATCATAATAAGTATAGGTTTGGCAAGCAGATAAAGCAGAATGAATACAATCAGATAAGTAAGGATATACACCCGTCCGAACATCCAGGCAATGATCTTCGGGGTAGCACCATTTATCTTGCGAATGGCCACTTCCTTCTGACGGCTCACCGTATCCATCGAAATGGCGGAATAGATGCTGAGAGCTACCACCAATATACTGATGAAAGCCATTATCAGGATACCATAGTGAATGGTGTCCTGTATGCCTTCGTTTGTATTTCGCTTGTCCGTGAAAAGACGGACATCCAGTGGAAGTGTCTCGGGTACATACTTCCGGCAAATCGTCTCTATCTTCTTCATCGTCGCCTTCACATCGGCGTGAGGACCGACCCGGAAATAGCAAGTCCCCTTGAATTTGTTGCAGAAGAAGATGGAACCTACCGAACGTTTGTCTTCACCTTCTTTATATAGATGGTCATATACACCGGCTATCTGATAATCTTCATTCTCTATACGAATGCTTCCAAAGATACTGTCTTTCTGCATCCGCTCATAGAGTTCACGGCTCACATAAGCCCATTGGTCGTGTCCTTCCTCATCACCCATTACCTTACCTTCCAATGGAATATTGAAGAAGTCGAAATAGGTGGCCGACCCTCTCAAGTTCATCACCAGTCCTCCACCGGGTCCCGGATAGTTAAGCATCCATTTGGTTTCCGCCTTATTCATCATTGTGGTCTGCTTGGTAACATCGGGTAATCCTTCGATGTCTGCCAACACCGCATCGATGTTCTTGGCAAGGCGAACACTGTTTACATCCATCACGATGGTTCGTTCCACCTCATCTTCCGACAGATAGTTCACTCCTTTCCGTTCTTCGTTCAGCATCATTCCGATGACACAGGTAGCACCCAGGAAAAACAGGCTGATAGCCATCTGTACACCAATCATCACATTGCGGAACACGTGCCGACGGCTTCCCACCATCACCATACGGATGATGCTGGTGCGACGCAGCTTCCACACCGGCCAAAGGATGATGAGCATACATACCGCAAGCACTACCAGATACACCTTCAATGAAGTGATGTAGATGTCCGGTAAGTTAATAAAAACTCCCATATATTGAGGCACATAAAACATAATGAAGGTATAGGTAAGCTCGCTGATGCACATCGATAGGAACAACGCCACCGACATCATGCAGAAGCATTCGGCAAAGAGGAGACAGAAGGTGCCCCCTGTACCCGACCCCACACATTTGCGGATGGCCAGTTCGCGCTGACGGTTGTAGAACATCTGGATGACGAATTTCAGGAAGTTCACAATGCCCGAAATCAAGACCAAGGCGGCAATGAAGTAGCCCACCGCCTCTATCCAAATGTTTCCTTCGTAACGGCTCAACGTAGAGTGGGCTTCCAATGTCGAATTCTCATCAGTAGGGTCGAGCTGGATTTGCTTCAGACGTTCGTTCAGCCGATGGATATCCATACCCGGCTTCAGTACCGATTCTACATACAATGCTTGTCCATCGAGTGCAGACAAAGGAAAATAGATGTCCGTATTTTGCAGATTCCCGTTGACGGGAAAGAGTCCATCCACTACACCCACGATGCGGTAAAACTCGATTTCCCCTTCCTTTCGAGGAATCCAATGCAAGGTCATTCCCAATGGGTCTTCCTTGCCGAATGCCCGACGGGCAAAGTCATGGCTGATGACCACTTCGTCCTTTTTCAGCATACGGGTATCACCGCTTACGCGCTTCAAGGCAAAATCAGTGAACGAACGTCCATTGGCCTCCTTGTAATGAGCCATATAAGGCATCTCACGTCCGTTGCGGTCGATGACCCCTATTTCCGTCTGCGACGAATAATAGGAAGTTGCCGCCAGGCTATCCAATTCGGGAAGAGGAATGTTCTTCAACTGTTCCCAATCCTTCATGGTCATCCACCCCACCTTCTTCTTGATATGAACACGCCGTTCATAATCGGGTTGGTCACGATAGAATCCCACACGGGATACGTACATACTCATCACCGTAAAAAAAGTGATGCCAATCGCCAGACAAAGCACCGAAATCAGGCTATGTGTGCGATACTTCCACAGGTTGCGCAAAGCGACTTTCAAATAGTGTAAAATCATATTCAAAGTTAGTTTTAATTTTTCAATTCGTATACTAATTATACAGCAAAAACCGTGCCAGAACGTTAAAATGTTGATAATGAGAGAAAAGACGATTTTAGGGGGTGCGAAAAAGTGTGCGATTCCGCACATTTTTTGTGCGATTTCGCACACTCAGCACAACGGGTTCTCTTAAAAGATGTAAAAAACGAATCATTTTTCCATACAAAACGTCGGCTTTTTAATAAGAAATGGAGAAGTTGTCCGAAACTCTTCAAGAAGAATTTGGAAAAAGTTGATGATGTATTATTGAAAACGCCTTCGCATTTTTTTATTTTGCGAAGGCGAATTTATTTTTTGCAAAAGCGGAGAGTATTCCGTTTGGCTATTAACGGGAATTTTTATCTCCTTACTACAAACTATTATTTCTATCGACTTTTTAGATAGGAAGCCTCTATGAATTTCAATTCTGCTTCCAGCATTTCCAGACAAGGCATAGAATAGCCTACGGAATGAGCTTCGGCAATGGCGTGGCTATACAGATATTCGATTTCCATAGGGCGGTGGAAGTCAAAGTCCAGTTTCATGGAAGGGGAATAAGGAGTCATATTGAGCGTCATTTCTATCATACGGTCGGCAAACGAGGCATCGATGTTCTTCACTCCAAGAGCTTGTGCGGCACCAATTACCTCAAGCATCTGACGATGGATAAGTTCACGGGTAGCCGGATTTGCCAGGAGTTGGTCGGTTTGCGTATTCAGCGCCACGGTCATTCCGTTGAAAGGCATATTCCACACCGCCTTCTTCCAACGGGCTTCGTGATATTCCACTTCGTATGCTTTGACACCTGCCTGATTGAAGTCGGCTATCAGCTGTTCCATCACCTGAAGATTTCTGCACGAATAGTTCCCGATATTGATGCTTCCATAGCATTGATGGTTCACTCGTCCTGGCTCGGTCTTCGACGAACAGATGAAAGCCAAGCCAGCTGCCAGATAGAGTTCCGGGAACTGTTTCTGAAGTTCCGGTTCCGGGCCGATGCCGTTCTGGATAAGCAAGACCAATGTTTCCTTGTGAAGCAAAGGAGGGAGAAGCTGCTTGAGCAAATGGTTCCGGGTAGTCTTCAGTGCCACGATGACCACAT
>JAFQBF010000111.1 GCA_017416735.1 Bacteroidaceae bacterium
ATGATGAAAGGTGCGGCTTCCTCCACTTCCGGATAGGTTTCCAACAAGAATTTCCCGAAGGGATAATTGATTCGGCTTTTGATTCCTCCTTCATTGTACCCGTCGTTGCTCCGAACCATGTAGAGACGGTCCACATCTTGGCGGTAATGGTCGAAGGTGCTTTCATGCTCTATCCAGAGGGCGGACAAGGAAAAGCATACGAATCCCACCGCCAAGCCCAATACGCTGATGGCGGTTTGTGACTTGTACTTCAACAAGTTGCGCAAGGCTATTTTTAGGTTGTGTGTTATCATGGTTCAAAGATACATAAAATTTCTTGTATTGTCACTCACTTTTTACTACATCCGCCGGATTCTCATTGGCAGCTTTCCACACCCGATAGCTGATGCTTGCGGCTATCACCAAGGCGATGCCTACCAATATGCTTGCGTACAACCATCCGGAGATGGCGGTTTGTAAGGTATAGCTTTCCAGCCAATGTTTCATAATGACATAGCTCACGGGGAAGGCAATTATCGAGGCAATGCCCAATAATGTGAAATATTCTTTGGCGAACATCGAGAGGATGTCTTTCACGATGGCTCCGTTCACCTTACGGATGGCGATTTCCTTGCGGCGTTGCTCGCAGGTAAGTGAAACCAGCGAATAGATGGCGAAGATGGATAGCCATGCGCAGACCAAAGCCAGGGCTCCCAGCATTTTCAGGAGTGCCTTTTCCGAAGAAAGGAACTTGGTGTATTCTTCTTCGGTGTTCTGAAGTTCGATGCGCGAGTCGGGGTATTCCTTTTGGAGCATTGCTTCAATTTTCTCTTTGCAAGTCTTCCAGGTGCCTTCCCGATAGCGGAAGAGGATGTTGTCCTTTTCGGCGAAGTAGAAACTGATTCCTCCTCCTAACTCGTAATGATACATAAATCCTTCGGGTTGGGCAGGTAGTGTCGGGGTTTGTGTATGGAAGTCCTTCACTACACCGACTACCCGATAGGTTTCTTCGTCGTGTGAACGCTTGAAGGTCTTGCCCACGGCCTTATGCCATCCGAATTCTTTGACGGCGGCTTGGTTCAATACGATGTCGTTCTTTTCGGACGAGGCGGTAACCATTTCCCCTTCCAGGAGAGTCATCCGGTAGAAGTTGACGAAGGAGGTGTCTTCCTGATGGATGGTGATGAGTACATTTCCAGCATCGGCAGGCATATCTTCCCATTCTTTGGTGCCCAACATCATCGAGCCTCTTGGCTTGACCAACGGATTGTGACGGGGAGCCACTTCTTCCACTTCGGGCATGCTCCGCAGGAAGTCGCTGATGGCATCGATGTGTGTTTGCGAATTCATCGTGACAGCAGCTGTATTGTGGATGTCCATTCCACGGTCGTCGGTATGGTGCAGATGGAAAAGCTGCTTCATCATCACCGAGGTGCAGAAGATGAATCCGACGCTGATCGTCAGTTGGAAAGTGACACTTACCTTGCGGAAGAGGTTCTTCCCGCGTCCGTCCTTCTGGCTGTTGATGACCGATTGCAGAGACTTCTTCCGATAATAAAGGATGGGGAATGCCGAAAGCAGGATGGAGAGTATAATCACGGCGAAGCAATACACCGCACTTTCTGCATAGACGAAGTTGCGGCTCACTTTCAGCTCGGCCAGCTCCTTGAACCACGGGAAGGTGATTTCGATGAACATCATTCCGAAGAACCATGCCCCAATCAGGAGGATGAGATACTCCGTGATGAGTAAGGCGAACAGGCTTTTGGGTGAGGCGCCGTTCACTGTTCGTAGGGCCAGCTCCTTGCCGCGCATACGGATTTGGGTGATGAAGAGGGTCAGGTAATTGAGCAGTGCGCAAAAGATGACCAATGCACCTGCTACGGCAAACAGGGCGACGTGCTTCAGCTTCACGCTGGCTTCCTCGTGCGGGTCGGGACGGTCGTAACGCATGGCGGTTAGAGGGGTGGCGACGAAGTGTTCCATCTTGATGTCTCCTTTTTGGATAACGTGTTCGTACAGCTTTTTGGAAAAAGCCTTTGCGTCGGCTTGCGGAGTCAGACGGATGTAGGTGCTCCAAGAAGCTATTCCCCATTGGTCGTATTGGTTGGTACGGTTGATGATGTCATAGCTCAGGTTAGAGTGTTCCGGCCATTCGGACACCACGGCACAAATGGTTATCGGGTCTTTCTGATAGACGCTTTGAATGGTTTTGCCTATCGGGCTTTTATCGCCGAAGAGGCGCTGGGCGCACCGGCGGGTGATGGCTACCTTGTCCCTTTGTCTGGGGATGAGGAAATCGGTGTTTCCTTCCAGCAAGCGGATGTCGAACACGGAGAAGGCAACAGAGTCGATGCTCAGTTCATTCAATTTCAGTTCCACACCATCCACTTTGTAAGGCGATTCGTAAAATTGCAGATTGCAGGCTCCTTCCACTTCGGGGAAGGTTTCTTTCAGATAGGCGGCCAGCGGATAAGGGGTGACGGAGCCCAATCCGTTGGCAGAACCTTTTTCTTCCTTCCGGACACGATAGATACGGTCGGCTCCGTCGTGGAAGGTATCATACGTCATTTCGTGTCGAATCCAAAGGCTTGCCAAGGCAAAGCAGGCGAATCCGATAGCCAATCCCAAAATGCTGAGAATGGACTGTGTTCTGTACTTGAACAGGTTGCGCGCGGCGACTTTTAGATAATGTGTTTTCATATACTTTTGTTTTATTGTTTTTTTATGGTAAAAAAGCAAGACAGGCCGATTAAAAGGCGAGTCCCTTATATATTAATTATACTACAAAAATCGTGCCAGAACAGCAACTTGTTGATAATGAGTGAAAAGACGATTTTAGGGGGTGCGAAAAAGTGTGCGAATACGCACAAATCTGTGCGATATCGCACACTCAGCACAACGGATTTGGCTAAAATTTGTTTGGTGGAAAAGAGGCTGTTTTGAAAAATGCTTATAGAATAGGTCTTTAAAAGGCTGGGACGTCCCTTGTCCGGAAGGATTCCCTTGCCTTGCGGGCGTAAAGCCGCTTTACATCTTCCGTCAGCGATGAGGCATTGACAAAGCTCCGTGTCTCGTCAGGATATTTGGCCAAGGCCGTGGCGAGCAGCCACGCCATACCCATGCGTACATAATAAGGAGAGGGGAGCTGGGTGTATTCCGAACGGATGGCGCTCAAGTCGATGCGTTGCAGCTCCTCGAAAACGGGCGATAGCCATTCTTCCTTCAGCAGATAACACATGGACATCACGATGGCAAACCGCACCTCGAACTCCCGATGGCTATGATAATAAGGGATAAGAAAGGCCCACAAGTCTTGCGGAGGGAGTTTCAACGCCCACTTGGCATTGCAACAGAAGGAGTCGCACACCGCCCAATTGTCGAGCACGGGGACGTATCTTCGCAACAAGTCCAACCGCTCGTCGGGGGTACACTTCAGTGCATTGATGGTCAGTCCCCAAACCAAGGTTTCTTCGTAAGCCAAGCCAAAACGGTTTGCTTGATGCTCCTGCCCGAAGGCGTGGAGGACTTCCCGCGCATCCGCTTGTCGTGCTAATTCCTTGGCCACCTGCTTCATCTCCGGCAGGTGCAGCCCGAGGATTCTCCTCCCCGGCAAGGCATTGATGATGCGGATGTGCCCTTGGCGATACTTCTCTTCGCGGAGGAATCGCTCGCAGACGAGTGGTGTCAGTCTTTCTTCTATCATAAATCTCTATACATGAATGTGGTAACTTCAACCCTTCACCCCCTTCACCGGTCACTTGCCATAGAATCCTTTCACGGGTTCGTACACCGGACTCTGCTTGGTGTTCGTGTTTCTCAACCGGCCTTCTTCCAACAAGCGTTTCAGGTGACGGGCGGCGGTGGAGGGCGTGAAGTCACAAAGCTGTTCAAAGCGTCGGCGGGTAAGGTATTGGTTTGTCTCGAAGAAATCGACCAGTAAGGCATCTATCTCGTAGATGTCCAACAAGGCGGAGCGGTTTTTGTGGGTGGCACGCTTGAACTCCGCCTTCTCCGCCAAATCCTTTTTCAATGGTGTGTCGGCGCGGAAATCCACCGCCTTGATGCCGATACTTTGCCGGTGCATGTTGGTCGGGGTGATTTCCTTGGGGGCGGACAAGGTCAATCGGAAATAACCGATGCCTTCCAGGTGCACGCTGTTGCCGTTGCACAGATGGAAGACCAGCTCGTCGTGCAGCTCGGACAACACCGCCTTGATGTCGCTCATGGTCAGGGTGCATCGCTTGTGGATGTTCTGGGCGATTTCGTGGGAGTCGATGGTCGCACTGTTGGCCACCCTTGCATGGTAGGTGGGCCGTCCCTCGCTATCGGGTACCGAAGGAGAAGGGTAAATGTCAAATTCAATAGCCATATATCTGAATGAGTTTTTGTCTCTTCACCCGGGTGAAGAGGTCTCTTGACTTGGGTGAACATCTCTCTTTACTCGGGTGAAGAGCGCTCTTCACCCGGGTGTAAGCGAATTTATTTCAAGGCAAAGATAAGGAAAAGTATGGAGGAATGAAAGCTTTTATGACGGTTTTTGGACATCCGGCGAAAAAAATCCTACTTGCGCCAGGAGCTATTGACTTCGGGGTGCGACTTTGCTATATTTGCGGAAAAAGAAAACGATATGACTATGAAGAACTGGAAAGAATTTTGTTTGAATGTTTGGAAATGGTTTGTAAGGAAACCGAAAGTGGTGGCTGTTCAGAAACAGCCCGTGGAAAAGGTGTCGAAGGGTTATTCTCCGGAAAGGATGAAGCGCTACTTGAACGACCGTTATGATTTCCGGTACAACGTGCTTTCGGAGGTCAACGAGTTCCGCCCGAAAGGAGAAGGACAATCGGCCTTCAAGCTTTTGGGCAAGCGGGAACTGAATGCCCTTTGTCTGGAAATCCAGTCGGCAGGCATTCCTTGTTGGGACAGGGATGTGGCGCGTTATATCCATTCCACCTTGGTGGAGGATTATCATCCCTTTACTCTTTACGTTCAGGAACTTCCGGAGTGGGATGGGCAGGACCGCCTGGCGGACTTGGCGCAACGTGTCTCGAAGGAGGCGTATTGGGTGAAGCATTTCCGCCGATGGATGTTGGCGGTGATGGCGCAATGGATGGGGAAGAACACTACCTTTGCCAATTGCGTGGCGCCGTTGTTGGTGAGTGAGGAGCAAGGGTGGCTGAAATCCACCTTTTGCAAGAGCCTGATGCCGGAGCCGTTGCAGGCCTATTACACCGACCAGGTGGACTTCTCGAGCAATGGGCGCTTCGAAGGGAAGTTGGGTGTGATGGGGCTTGTCAACCTGGATGAGTTCGACCGCCTGACACCCCGCGCGATGGCGAAGTTGAAGAACCTGATGCAGCTTTCTTCGCTTTCCATCCGCAAGGCGTATCAGAAGAACTACGCCCCGTTGCCCCGCATTGCCTCCTTCATCGGCACGAGCAACCGCAAGGACTTGTTGGACGACCCTACGGGAAGCCGTCGTTTCCTCTGCGTGGAGGTGGAGCATCGCATCGATTGTTCGGGCATCGACCTCACCCAAATCCATGCCCAACTGAAGGCGGAGTTAGCGGCCGGCGAACGCTATTGGTTTACGCCCGATGAGGAGCAGGAAATCCAACGTCACAACGAGGCTTTCTATCAGGTGCATCCCGAAGAAGAGCTTTTCCGCAACCATTTTCGTGCGGCATCTGCGGATGAGGCTTATGAAATGCTTTCCTTGTCGGAAATTTTGGAGGCGTTGAAGGAGAAACATGGGGCGTTGTTGCGCAATGTCAGTATGGTGAAGTTCGGCAATGCATTAGTGGCTTCGGGGGTGGAGCGAGTGCATACCAAGTTGGGGAACCGATATAAGCTGGTGAGAGTCGGTGAATAGGGTGAAGGGTTTGGGAAGAAACATGATTGGTAGGATAATATTCCCTGTTCGTCTATTTTGTTGGATATTTATGGGCGGAGATTCTAATTTTGTGGCATTTAATTAAAACTTTATTTATATGTACAGACAGAA
>JAFQBF010000112.1 GCA_017416735.1 Bacteroidaceae bacterium
CGCAGCTCGACAAGGAAGCTTTGATTATCGACGACCGTGCCAACGGTGGCGGCAATGTATCGCCGATGATTATCGAACGCCTCCTCCGTCAGGCTTACCGTATGACGATGTATCGCGGTCGTGACGTGAATGGAACCATTCCTGACGCTACTCACCACGGTCCGAAGGTATTGCTCATCAACAAGTATTCGGCTTCGGACGGCGACCTCTTCCCGTGGAGCTTCAAGGCGAACAACTTGGGTACAGTCATCGGTACCCGTACTTGGGGTGGTATTGTAGGTATCAGCGGTTCGCTTCCTTACATCGACGGAACCGATGTACGTGTACCGTTCTTCACCAACTACGATGCCAAGACCGGCGAATGGATTGTAGAAAACCACGGTGTTGATCCGGACATCCTGATTGACAATGACCCAATCAAGGAACAAGCCGGTATCGACGAACAGTTGAACAAGGCCATCGAAGTAGCTCTTGAACAACTCAAGAACCGCAAGCCATTGCCGAAGACTCCAGCTCCTCGTACGATGAAGGATTTGGGTTGGTAATCTCTATAAAAAAGTGTCATTCTTCGCAGAATGACACTTTTTTATGTTTCTTCAAAAATTTCTTCAAAATCCTGAAAGGAATCCCTCATCTGCGTGTCTAAATGGGTAGAACCAATAAAGATTACCAGATGAACAAGAAAATCAGACAATACATCGGTCTTGCCGTGGCAGTGCTGATGTACTATTTAATTCACGAAGGAGCACATCTTGCTGTAGCACTTGCACAAGGAGTGTTCAAGCAAATCAACTTCATAGGAATGGGTGTACAGATTGATGTATATACCGAACAGATGAACGATGTACAGATGGGTATATTCTGCCTCATGGGTCCTGTAGCCAGCATCTTGGCCGGATGGTTGATGACAGCATTCGTCCACCCGATATGCCGCATCCGGTCAATGGTAGTAAAAGCATGCGCCTGGTACACCACATTGACCTTGTTGATACTCGACCCCCTCTATCTAAGCATTTATTACCGATGGGTAGGCGGTGGCGACATGAACGGCATCGCACTTTTGCTTCCCGAACCGATGGTATCAACCATCGCAGCAGCAATCGCCATAGTCAATGCAATCTTGATTTGGAAAGTACTTTATCCCAACTACCGAAAAGCATTCCACTATGCCGATTAAAGCAAATCCATTTAGGACGATACGTGCTGACATTTTTTGAAAACGCCTTCGCGAATTTCCCTCTCCCTTTTCAATAGGAAAAAGCAAGGGGAATAAAAAGGCTGTTTGTGAACTTTTTTAGGTTCTGATTCAATTAAGGGATAACAAAAGCACTAAACTTTAATTTTTTATTTATAACTTTGTAAAGTTACTAAAAATTCAAGACTATGAAAGGGAAAATGATTTTAGCTATTACCACTGCAATATTAGCATTAGCTTTGACCATTTGGTGCTTTATAGATGGTACATATTACATTGGAGTATTCGCACTATTTATCTGTATAGCACAAGTTTGCAACTATTTTTTAATTAAAAAGAAGAAATATTGATATGACCCAATAAGAAAGGTGGCGAATATCTAAAAAATGATTTGTCAAAGAAACAGGTGTATCGAAATCGACACACCTGTTTCTTTATCAAGCAGCATTAATCCCCGAAGCAGGCTTTACCGTTCTTCCCACAAGTGTCACTTCATAGACACTCCCCATATTCGAACGGGTTTTCTTGGCTCCGATGTGGCAAAGCACTTTGCCAAACTGACGGACATTCGCCCCTCTCATCAAAGCCGGATAACGCTTCTGAAGCAAATTAAAGATACTCGAAGCAGTCATCTTTACAAATGGTTCACCTTCCTTCGGCAAGCGGAACACCTTAAAGAACACCTCTTCTTCGGTGGATTGCTTGTAAAAATTCTGATTGTGCTCCTGAATTTCCTGTTCCTCTTCCTTGGTGAGCCAATATCGCTTGCCCGACTCCAATTCAAACTTCAACTGGGCATAAAGTTGAGGGTAGTCAATCGGCGAACAATCAATCGGTTTCTCCACCTCGATACAGAGGAAACGTCGGCTTCCCGTTTCGTCCGTCAGTAACGATTTTTCATTACTCGTACCAATGAAGGAAGCGATGCGAGGCAAGTCGCTATAATATGCCTTGAAGCACTTGCGGTAGTTCACCTTCTTCATCTGCATCAGGTTTTTCAGGATGGTCATCATACGTTCGTTGTACTGGTTGAACTCATCCATATTAATCAAGCCGAAGGTGGAAATCTTCTGCTCACATCCGCTGGTAGAAGTAATGGCAAATTTGTCCGTATAATAAGCACGGAGCTCTTCCGGCAAGAGTATGGAGCAGAAAGTCGATTTGCACATCCCTTGCTCCGCACTTATCAATATAGGTGCAAGCGCATTGGCACATCGGGAAGGGTAGCCCATCCATTGAGCCACCATCCCCAGCATCCAGCGATGGAAGCCGTTGAGCCACATTGCTTTACCCGATACTCGGGCAGCCAGCATGGTTACACGGTCGGTACCATCCCATTCGGGAAGGGCCGCAACATAGTCCTTAAAAGGATGGTGAGTAGGGATTCGTTCGGAGAAGAGGAAACGTTTTACGTCCGCATCCTTACAATCCACTCCTTGCATCATAGCCTCCATAGAGAGGGTGTTCATCATTCGTTTGTCTATCATCCGATAGGTGGTCGTGTTCTTCGGTTTGCACTCCGGCATGTCGGTCAAGACATTGTAACGGAAATCGAAGTTTTCAAAAAGGAAGTTTTGAAGGTCTTCCAACTTTGGGTTGGCACCCATAGTCATTGGTGTGTTGTTCATAAATTTTTTTGTTTTGGTTTATGGTTGCAAATATAAGATGTCGTCAAAGCGCAATGTCGGGAATTGTCGGTTTTTGTCCGTATTTGTCCGGAAATGTCGGTTAATGTCCGGCAAAACCTCCAAATGGGTTGGCCTTGTTTCCGATGGCAAATATACCACATCTGTACAGCGGTTGTCAAGTCTTTCGGGGATTATTTTCAGGAATCTCCATCATTGTTTCGGTGGCAAAAATACAATATTGAAAACGCGAAGTCAAGTCTTTGAATGATTATTTTTAGAAATATTTGTTCAGCCCAAAACTTGAAGAAGAATTTTTTAAAGTTGCTGATGTTTTCAGATTTCTTCTTCAAGTTTTCCCACTTTTTCGCCTTCGCAAAATAAAAATTCGCCTTCGCATTTTTATTTTTTGCGGAGACAAATTTTTTCAACGTCCGAAAACTCATGTCACTCATTGCACGAGTATTGCAACTTATTGATTTTCAAACTATCACCGTGTAATGACAAGCAAAAATGCCATGTCACTGATGTCACTTTAGCAATCGAGTGACATCAGTGACATGCGAAAAACAAGCACATTGCACGGGGAAATATTGATACTCAACGGGTTACGATATTCGTGCAATGAGTGCAATAGATTTTATAACCATAGAATAACATTCTCATTTACAGCATAAAAATAGCAAGAATCTCGATTTCCCCGAAATTTAAATAATAAGATTGTACCAGCCTCAAAAAGAAATCTATAACCTTCGCTTTACCACAGCCGGACAACCAGCTGCCAAGGAATCATCTGGAACATCCTTCGTTACCACACTACCTGCAGCAATGATGCAACGATTGCCAATGGTAACTCCCGGACAAATGATGACACCACCGGCTATCCAACAATCCTCACCAATGGTAATGGGATGCCCCGTTTCTTGTGGCTTTCGACGCTCCATAAAGTCCATCGGATGATTGGGAGTGTAGAATTGACAATTCGGACCTATCTTGGTATTCTTTCCAATTCGGATAAAGGCACTGTCCAGCATCGTGGCATTGTAATTGATAAATACATTTTCACCCAATATGATACCATGACCATGGTCACAATGAAAGGGAGGACAAATGGTAGAATTCTTCGGGATGCCGGGAATCAACTCTTCCATCACCTCGCGATAGTCTTCATCATGGATAGACATCGTCCGCAAACGGGCACAAAGTTTCTGGGCACGGACAATACTGGCCGTTACTTCCGCATCGGCAAATGAATAAAGTTCCGAACTACGCATCTTTTCCAATTCAGTTTTCATCATGCTGGCATTTGTTATTTATACATTTCATTATTCCTTATTCCTTGAACGCATCCATAATCCGTGTGGGGCGACCGTCTTCCGTAAAGGCACCGAGCTTGTATTGGCTGGGCTTGCATTCCGGTTCCCAATAGAACACACCCTTACAACCTGCTGCCTTGCTTTCCTTGATGATGCGGGCCAACTGCTTGTAGCCTTCTTCCAACACCGAGGCATTGATTAATTTGCCTTGTTCATCGGCACAAAGCATACCTGTCTCTACAATCATCACCTCACAACCATACTTGGCAATCAATCGCTTGATATTCGCCATACATCCGCTGATGGTTTGCTCAGCAGTCTTGTTGTGGAAACTTTCTGCCCAATAAGGATAGAGTGACATGCCAATCATATCGAACTTGGCACCATTGCTCGTCAAGATACCGAGATTCCAATCGTAAAGGTCAGCGTCGAAACCATTGTCCAGATGGACAATCACGATGGCTTCGGGGAAGATTTCTTTCACCGCATCGTAACCGGCTGCGAAGAAACCGGCATATTGTTCAGGATTGCGAGTGGCATGACCCATCGATTCGGTGATGGTGGTATTGCCGTTTTCGTCCTTGATTTCCCAACCTTGTTCGTTGGTCTTTACACTCCAAAGCATACCGTTGGTGGTTTCGTTGCCCACTTGTACCCACTTGGGAGTGATGCCGTTTTCCTTCATCAGCTGAAGCACTTCCTTGGTATGGTTCGCCAAGTCCTTCTTCATCTCTTCATACGAATGTCCTTTCCACGAGGCAGGGATATTCTGCTTGGCAGGGTCGGCCCACCAATCGCTATAATGGAAGTCAATCATCACTTCCATGCCGAGGGCTTTGGCACGCTTGGCCTTCACCAAGACATCCGCCTTGTCGCACCAATTATCGTGCGCTGACGGATCGACCCAAACGCGAAGGCGAATGGCATTCATCCCGTACTCCTTCATAAGGGCAGTACATTCACGCTCTTGTCCATTGGCATTGTAGAACTTGTGTCCTTTCGATTCCATTTCAGTAGCCCAACTGATATCGGCACCTTTGTAGAATTCCACCTTTTCTTCTTCCTTTTCAAGTGATTCTTCCTTGCTTGTAGAGGATGAGCAACTTGTCATCATCAGTATGGCCGAAGCCAATAACCAGATTCCTAATTTATACTTCATATTACCTTTTATTATAAATTGATGCAAAGATATATTTTTTTAGGCACGGATTACACGGATTTCACGGATAAATTAGATGAAAACATACACTAAAAACCGTGTTAATCCGTGTAATCCGTGCCTAAAATTAAAATAAGAATACGTATTTCGCCCAAACTTTCCGCATTAATCCCAAAGACTTTGTATATTTGCAAGTTGATTCAGAAAATATAATCAAAAACATCATAAAGACAATGGAATACAATTTCAGAGAAATTGAGAAGAAATGGCAACAGCGATGGGTCGATAACAAGACCTACAAGGTTGTCGAAGACGAATCGAAGAAGAAATTCTATGTGCTGAACATGTTCCCTTATCCATCGGGAGCCGGCTTGCACGTAGGTCACCCGCTCGGCTATATCGCCAGCGATATTTATGCACGCTACAAGCGCTTGCAAGGTTTCAACGTATTGAACCCGATGGGTTACGATGCTTACGGTCTTCCGGCTGAACAATATGCTATCCAGACAGGTCAGCATCCGGCGGTAACTACCGAAGCCAACATCAACCGCTACCGCGAACAGTTGGACAA
>JAFQBF010000013.1 GCA_017416735.1 Bacteroidaceae bacterium
AGGTAAGGACTATTTTTGAACTACCAAAACTTTTCAGAAGAAATTTTCAAAAAAAAGTTTTTTTAGTGGAGGTTCAAGACCCTAACTTCGTTTCAGCATTTCAACTCATCTGCGTTTCTCTCTCGAAAGCGGGTGCAAAATTACTGCTTTACAACATATCCTCCAAACATTCGAAACACTTTTTTGCTGAAAATTTGCATCCGTTCACATAACTCGTTGATTCTCAAAAGATGTCGTAAAACATATTTTTACAGGTAAATACACCCGGCAGTTCCCTTTATTACCTTATAATATTACGCGCGCGCGATTATTACTGAGAGATGGTTCTGACCAAATCAATGGACATAAACCAATCGAAGCCCGTAAGAGCGCCGGGCACTACATTCAACATAAGCAAACGACAAAAAACAGCCAAATAATTTGGTTTATATTATAAACTTGCTTATATTTGCAAACAGAAAAGTGGAAGGCAACGCTATAGCAACATCAGCTTTCCACTTTTTAAGGCCATCGGTGGTTTATTTTATAAACCAAATTGTTCAACGCTTTAAAACACCTAATTATGGGAAAGACTACGATTGCAATGATGGTAGCCTGTTTCTTTACAACACACATGGCTGCCCAAACCTATGAAAGTATCAAAATCAACGTAACCAACATCCCGAGCCCAACGGGAAAGATACTTTTAATGACCGACAAAGGACAACAAGGCATGGCAGACGCCAAGGAAAAAGAAACAACCATCGAGATGAAAAGACTCCCGACCGGGAAATACAGATTCAATGTCATCCATGACACCAACGAAAACTGGAAGTTGGACATGGACGGGAAGAACATCCCCACCGAGAGTTGTGCAAGCGTGGAGGTGGACATCAAAGAAGACACAAACCTCATCACCATCGAATTACAAGATTATAAAAAGAAATAACATTTTAATCATTATGGAAGAAAGAAAATTGAACGAAAAGGAAAGCTTGGAGCTCATCACGCAGATGATTACCAACACACGCAACCGGATGCAGACAAGCAACGGCAATGTTTATTTGCTTTGGGGATATACCTCCGTAGCAATCGCCATCCTTATCTATATCATCGGATTCTTCTCCACCCACCCGGGATGGAACTTCCTTTGGTTCTTTATATGGATAATCGGCGGGACGTTTACCGGACATGTCCTGAAGGACGACAAGAAATCGCCCAAAGGCTATACAGACAAGATTACCGAAGGACTTTGGAGCATTGTGGGCTATTGTGCCATCGCTTTCACTCTCCTTTGCCTCTATTTTATGTTTGCCAAAGGGGCAGATTGCTGGTCGCTGATGATGGTATTCGGCCTGTTTGTCATCGGATTTGCCACCTCCGTGCAAGGTGTGATTCTGAAGGAAAAGAGCCTCACCGTAGGAGGAGGAATCGGTATGGGATTCGGTGCTTTCATCATGTGCTGCCTCATCGCCGACATTCCATTGGAGAACACTTGGACAACACCGCTTTTCATCCTGACTTTCATTTTCATGATGATTATGCCAGGACATATCCTAAACCATAAAGCGAAGAAGGCCCATGTTCAAGGAGCTTAACCCCCTACTACACAGCGAACTCCGCCTGGCCGTAATGTCTATATTGCTATCAGTAGAAGAAGCCGAATTCACCTACTTGAAGCAAGAGACGAAGGCCACGGCGGGGAACCTGAGCGTGCAGATTGACAAGCTCAGCAAGGCGGGGTACATCGAAGTGACCAAGACCGTGAAGGGGAAGATGCCTTGCACCCTCTGCCGGATTACCCCGAAAGGCGTGGAAGCCTTTGAAGAATACGTGGAAGCATTAAAAACTTATATACAGAGAAAACAATGAAAGAAGAAAAAGAAATGCAGCATACCTGCGTGGATTGCGGCACGCAGAATTGTAAGTTCAAAGTCCGCACTTACCCTGAGTTTTGCCCCACCACAAACCTGAAGGATGAAGACTTGCAATGGGCATTGGAACGCTATGAGGAAGGCCGGAACCACGACATCATGGTGGCGAGTGCCGAGGTGGAATACGAAGGTTATTGCCAATGGACACGAGTGCAGGAAATCATGGAATTTGCCCGTAAGATTGGGGCGAAGAAAATTGGCATTGCCAACTGTATCGGCCTCATCAACGAGGCACGCATCTTTGCCAAGATTCTCCGTGCCAACGGATTCGAGGCATACGCTATTATTTGCAAGGTGGCGGGCAAGGCGAAATCATCCATCGGGATTCCTTCCAAGTGCGAGGAAATCGGAGCAGCGATGTGCAATCCCATCCTCCAGGCCCGCTTGCTGAACGAGGCGAAGACGGACTTGAATGTGGTCATCGGGCTTTGTGTGGGACACGATAGCTTGTTCTATAAGTACTCGGATGCGTATGTCACTACCTTGGTTACGAAGGACCGTGTGACGGGGAACAATCCGGCTGCTGCGCTTTACACCGCCCAGTCTTATTATAAGAAGAAGTTTGGGGTGTAATCCTCTGTCATTCAGAGCAAAGCGAAGAATCTCGAGAACATTAAGTGGGTGTTACCGAGATTCTTCACTACACTACGTTCCGTTCTGAATGACATTTTTCTGTTTTATTTTGTAGTTTTTCACCCACCTCCTTCGTCTAACGTGCAGAAACAACGATAAAGAAAGATGAAAACATCAGAAACCGCATTTGCGCAAATGGTCAGAGAGCACAAGAACACCATCTACACGGTGTGCTTCATGTTCTCCAAGGACTCCGACGAGGTGAACGACCTCTTTCAGGAAGTATTGATTAATCTGTGGAAAGGCTTCGAATCCTTCGAGGGGAAGAGCAAGATAGACACATGGATTTGGAAGGTGAGCTTCAATACCTGCATCGACCAGGAAAGGAAGAAGAAACGCCATTCGTCCATCCCTCTGTCCATGGGCATCGACCTCTTCAAAGACAAGGACGATGACACCCGACAGGTAAAGATGCTCTACGACCGCATCCATCGCCTGAAGCCTTTCGACCGTGCCATCGTGCTTCTGTGGCTCGAAAACATGAGCTACGAAGAGATAGCCGCCATCGTGGGAATCACGGTAAAGAATGTTTCCGTCCGGCTCTATCGAATCAAGGAAGAACTGAAACAAATGTCTAACCAATAAAACTGCACGGATATGAACGAATACATAGATTCCAGAGAACTTCAACAGATGAAGGAACAGCTTGCCATTCTGACTCAAAAGCTTGACAAGGAGACGATTGTGAACGAACGCTTGATGCGCCAAGCCATGAAGGACAAGGCTTCTTGGTTGAGACGGAGATTCATCATCAAAGGCATTGCAGACCTCATCTTATTACCTTATTTTATATGGTTGGCACCCGGGTTGTTGGGCTTGTCCGTCGGATTCTGCATCTTCGTCAGCCTCTTCATTATATTGGCATTGGGATGCGATTACTATATCAACACCCGCTTCCGTCCCGAGAAATTCGTATATGGCAACCTGCTGGAAGCCAGACAAGACACGCTGATGCTCAAGAAGTTCTATGCCAATTGGCGCAAGTACGTCGGTTTCCCGTTCTGCGTGATATTCTTCGCTTGGTACATCCACGACATCAGCCACGTGCTTCACGGCGACGAGCTGAGCAACGTCCTGATAGGCATGGCGGTAGGTGTTGTCTTGGGCATCATTGCAGGAAGATTCCAATACCGGAAAGTGCAACGCGCCATCGATGGCATCCTTGAACAGATAGAAGAGATGCAGTGTAGTCAATAAAAATACTGACTTAACTGACTACACCCTTGATTATCTCCCCTTGCAATCATAAGTGTCATTCAGAACGGAACGAAGTGTAGCGAAGACGTGTTGTTGAGGGCTTGCCCGAAAAATCTCGGGAACACCCACTTTATGCAATCGAGATTCTTCCTCCCTTCGGTCGTCTGAATGACAAAATAGTATGAAGAAATATATTACCTCCCAAAAAATCTCCTTATTTTTGTAACAACTTCCAATGGACACCCGTCTGTATGATTGAAAGCGCTTTTAAAACAAACGGATTGAAGAACTTAATAACATTTGGAAAACATGAAAAAGATTATCGCAACATTGGCACTGTTCATCGCTTGCCAAGGCATATTTGCACAAAACATAAAATCAATCATCGATGAGTTTAAAGAAGTTAAGGGAGTCGAATATACCAAAGTACCAAGACGGGTATTCCTTTTAGGTAACAACAAGGGAATCAAATCTATCTGTTACTTGAATTTGGAAAGCTGCCCATCCGAAGTGAAAGAAGATTTCCGCCAAAAGGTGAATCAGCTGGAAGGTTATGAAGTCTTGTTTCGAGGCAAAGAAGGCGGTGAAATGTACAAGCTCATCGCCAAAAAGAACAACGAAACCATCAGAGAACTCATCATTCTCATCACCGGAAAGGACGATTGCGGACTTACTCTCATGAAAGGGAAAATCAAGGAGAAAGACATCAACGGCATAATAGGCAACGACAAAATCACCATCGATGGACGCGAATGATTTCAAACGGAAGTTCCTGCCCTATCACCGCAAGCTCTATCGGGCAGCGTTCCATCTGATGGGGAATGCGCAGGATGCCGAGGACATGGTGCAGGAGGCTTACCTGAAGCTTTGGAAACGAAGGGACGAGCTCCCCACGGACATCGCCAGCATGGAAGCCTATTGCGTGACACTCGTCAAGCACCTCTGCCACGATGCACTGAGGCTTTCGCACCTGGAGGAAGACGGACGGCCACCCGAAGAACTCTCCATCGCCGGAAGCACCAACCTGGCACACGAGGTGGAAGTGAAGGACGAAGCCCGTCAGGTACTGACACTCATCGGTCAACTACCCGAGCAACAGCAACAAGTGATGCGGATGCGAGACGTGGAAGACCGACCCTACGAAGAGATAGAACAAGCCACCGGGCTCACCTCCGTCAACATACGGGTACTGCTGAGCCGGGCACGCAAGAAGATACGTGAACAATTTTTAGAGATAAGGAATTATGAAAGACTATAGCCACATAGAAGCCCTACTGGAGCGTTACTACGACGCACAGACCTCCGAAGCCGAGGAGCAACGGTTGAAGGATTTCTTCCTCCACGAAGAAGTGCCCGTCCATCTGCAAGCCGAAAAGGAGATGTTCCTCCAGCTACAGGCAACGGACGTGCCCGAAGGATTGGAAGAACGCCTCTCACAATCCATCGACCGATGGGGCAAGAAACACCGCACCCTCCGTCTGCAATGGATAGGAAGCATAGCAGCCAGTCTCTTGTTATTGTTCGGTGCCGGATGGTATCTGCAGGACGACACGCCTCGAAAGGACACTTGCGCTACCCCCGAAGAAGCGTATGCCGAAGCACAGAAGGCCTTGGTGATGTTCTCCACCGCCCTCAACAAGGGGATGAAACAGATGGACGCCCTGCACGAAACCACCGAACGGATGGAAAAGATATTTACTTACAATGAAACCAATTAAAAACACTGAATTATGATACGAACATTAACCATAGCCATCATGGCAACCCTCTGTTCCGTATGCAGTTACGGACAACAATCTTTCTTCGACAAGTATGCCGAAATGGACGGAGTGACCTCCGTATATATCACCAAGAGTATGTTGAGCCTCTTCCCGAAAGGACAAACCAACGTGAACGGAGTGAACATCGGAAACATCGCCAGCCGACTGGACAACATCCAAATCCTCTCGACCGACGAGCAGCCCATCGTGGACAAGCTCCGCAAGGAAACCTCGCACATCAACACCCGAAACGGATACGAGGAACTGATGCGGGTACGCGAGGACGGAGAAAAGACCACCATCTACTTCAAGGACAGCAAGAAGGACAAGAAAGAGTTCGTGCTCCTGCAAGATGCGAAAAATGAGTTTACCATCATCTCCATCGTGGGCGACTTGACCTTGCAAGAGATTCAAGGCATTGTCAACAATACCAAGTAAAAGTGTAGTCAAAAAACAACTGACATAACTGACACAACTGACTACACCCTGCTCCACATCGACAAGGTGTAGTCAGTTAAGTCAGATAAGTCAGTTAAAATCTGACCACACCTTCTCTATATTGTATGATAATTGTATATATATAGAAAAATTTTTATAGTATTTACGGAGACCCGAAAAAATATAAACTGACTAACTGACTACACTGACTACACCTGCCCCACAGGTATCTGTAGAGCCGATTTTGGAGACGTGCGTCCATTTTGGGCATACATCCGACTACATTTTCGCCCGTTTTTCGACTATAAAATCTCCTTTAATTGAGCCAATTTCATACTGTAAACCTCAAAGTTTCCCTTCATTCGCCCTTATCGCTCATCAAATGCCAAAAGCAAGAAAACTTCCTCGTCTTCCACTATATCGTGAGCGACGGCATACAGTTTTCCGTCTTCATCCACACAAAAGCCCCCATTAGGCACCACATCCAAATCGTAGATGTCCATCACACGGCCTTCCCAATCTATTTTCACAATCTGGCTCTGCTTACCTTCACCTGTTGCCCCTTCGTTCAGCGTACGGCGGAGATAGCAGAAATCCTTCGTCGCATAAGCAGAAGAATAGCCCCAATAATCCCCATTGTCCGTCAGCTCACTGACCATCTGTCCGAAATCCTTTTCCTCACCCAAAGTCAGTGTCTTCTGCAACTCGCCCTGGAAGTTGTATATCTGAACCAAATCGAAGAAATACATCGCCAAGACAATGCGATTCTGCGCCTCGTTGCACAACACGTGTGGGCTGTACATATATCTCAGCATATCCTTGAGACGTTCCTCCTGCGACTCGGGAAGCTTGGGATGTAGCTCCATTGCCTTCTCCTCACCCGTCTTCCGGTCTTTCACCAAGAAGAGTGAAGGGTCGAATCCCGTAGAATGTCCTACGATATAATCAGCAGTCACATTCAAAGAGCCATATCGTGCCGTCAGAGGCGAGAAATCTCCCAACTCACCGTCCTTGTCCAAGAAGAATAGCTTCTGCTGATTCAAGTCGTAGAACAAAAAGCGTCCGGCATCCACCAAAGGTCCGTTCTTCACAAACTCAGGACTCTGCATATCTTGAGGCCCCTTCCCTTTGACTCCCAATCGTTTGACAAGGTTTCCCGAATGCTTGTCGAACAAGGCCAGGCAAGTATCAGACTTCACCAAGGTGACACACAATCGGTCGTCACGCACATCCAGAAATGCGGGATAGTCTTCATAAAACGTCACCAAGGTATCGGCCACGGCCAACTTCTTAGGCTTAATGTCCACATCCCCGTTCTTATTTGAAGCACGTTGCGAACAAGCACACATACAGGCTGAAAGCATCAGCAAAAATAAAATCCTTGCCATTTTCATCCTTTATAAGACTTCTTTTAAGGTAAACAATTTCATACTGTTCGAGCCCTTGATGAGGATAAATTTGCCCTTTGGCTTCGATTTTGCGAAAAGTTCCTTCACGGCCTCCACATCGGGATAATGCTCGAAGTTTCCGCACACTTTCCCGAATTCTGCGCCCACCAGGATGACTTTTTCAAGCCCAAGCGTAGTCAGTAACGACACTATCTGACGATGCTCTTCCACACTGCCCTCGCCCAACTCCTTCATATCGCCCAGCACGGCCACCTTGTGCGGCACCTCCATCAAGCGGAAATTCTCGAGGGCGGCACGCATACTGGTGGGGTTGGCATTGTAGGCATCGACGATGAGGTGATTGTCCGCGGTCTCGGTGAGCTGCGAACGGTTGTTGCTCGGGATATAGCCCTCCAAGGCCTCACAGATGGCCTGTGCGGGCACTTCGAAGTGACAACCTACGGCAATGGCCGCCAAGGCATTCTTCACGTTGTAAGCGCCTATGAGATGCGTATTTACATCGTAGTTCACCCCCTCGTGCTCCCACTCGAAAGACAGGAACGGGGCGCACGCACGGAGCTTTCCGCTCACGTAGAGGGCATCGTTTTCCATACCATATCCGATGGTCGCCAAACCTGCCGATGCTTGGCACAAAACGTCATTGTCTTTATCGAGGAACGCGAAGGCATTTTCCTTCGAGCGCAAGTAATCATAGAGTTCGCTCTTGGTCTTTACGACCCCTTCGAACGAGCCGAATCCTTCCAAATGCGCCTTGCCCACATTGGTAATGAGGCCGCAATCGGGTTCGGCAATATTTACAAGCGTACGGATTTCACCCGGGTGGTTGGCACCCATCTCCACCACGGCCAATTCGTGTTCTTCCTTCAAGCCCAAAAGCGTGAGGGGCACACCGATATGGTTATTGAGATTGCCTTGCGTATAGAGCACCTTATAGCGCTTCTGCAGCACCGTGGCGATGAGTTCCTTGGTGGTGGTCTTTCCGTTCGTGCCGGTGATTCCGATGATGCGTGTGCCCATCTGTCGGCGATGCTCACGAGCCAACGCCTGCAAGGTTTTCAAGCAATCGTCCACGAGGATGATGTTTTCCGCATCGGCATACCGAGGCTCGTCCACCACGGCATATCGGCAACCTTTCTCCAAGGCTTGACGGGCAAAGGCATTGCCATTGAAGGTCTCCCCTTTCAAGGCGATGAACATCGAGCCTTCGGGGCAGTTGCGAGTGTCGGTGGTCACGCATCCGCACTCTTTGAAGCAATTATATAAGGTAGATATTTCCATATTCTTGTCAGTTTTTAAACACTCCACAAATATAATGCAAAAAACACTCCTAAAATAACAAAAACTCAAGATTTCTGCTTACTTTTGTAGGATTGAATGAAAAAGACAATGAAGACACCGCTATATATCAATGTAAACGGCCATCTGATGGACCTCAGCGAGCCGCAAGTGATGGGTATCCTGAACGTGACGCCCGACTCCTTCTATGCCGGAAGCCGTGGTGTCACAGAACGTGACATCATCGAGCGTCTCCATCAGATTACGGACGAAGGGGCATCCATCATCGACATCGGTGCCTACTCGTCGCGACCGAATGCCGTCGATGTAAGTACGGAGGAAGAAATGACCCGTCTGCGCCACGGATTGAGCCTCATCCGCAAGCACCATCCCGATGCCATCGTGTCCGTCGATACCTTCCGTGCCGAAGTAGCCAAGATGTGCGTGGAGGAATACGGCGTGGCCATCATCAACGACATCTCCGCCGGGCAGATGGACAAGGAAATGTTCGCCACCGTCGCCCGTCTCGGCATTCCTTATATCATTATGCATATGAAGGGTACTCCGCAAGATATGCAAGCGAATCCGCACTACGACAATCTGCTGAAGGAAGTGTTCTACTACTTCTCCGAGAAGGTGCAAAGACTGAGGGACTTGGGTGTAAAGGACATCATCATCGACCCCGGCTTCGGTTTCGGAAAGACCCTGGAGCACAACTACGAGCTGATGAACCATCTGGAAGAATTCGCCCTCTTCGAACTCCCCTTGCTGGTAGGCATCTCACGGAAATCGATGATATACAAGCTATTGGAGACAACATCCGAAGAAGCATTGAACGGCACCACGGCCTTGAACACCATCGCCCTGCTGAAAGGTGCCCATATACTGAGAGTACACGACGTGAAGGCCGCCCGTGAAGCGGTGACCATCGTCGGGAAAATGAAAGCCTGCCAGGCATTTTAACCATAAAAACGGAAAGAAATGTTTATAGATTTTATACAATTCAACATCAAGGACTTTATCGACATCCTGCTGGTAGCCTATCTGCTTTATCAGTCGTACCGATTGATGAAGGACTCGGGTTCCATCAATATCTTCATCGGCATCCTGGTCTTCATCGGAAGCTGGATTATCGTATCGCAAGTATTGGAAATGCGTCTGCTCGGCTCCATCTTCGACAAGTTGGTGAGCGTGGGTGTCCTCGCCCTCATCGTGCTCTTCCAGGACGACATCCGCAAGTTCCTCGTCAACCTCGGTTCGCACAAGCGCCTCGGCAATTTCTTCCGCATCCTGACCAATACCAAGCAGGAGAAAACCGAAAAAGCCGACATTATGCCCATCGTAATGGCCTGTATGAGTATGAGCAAAGGAAAAGTAGGCGCATTGATAGTCATCGAAAAGAACGTGCCGTTGAATGAAATCATCCGTTCGGGCGAAACCATCCACGCCGATGTGAACCAACGCCTCATCGAGAACATCTTCTTCAAGAACAGCCCTCTTCACGACGGAGCGATGATTATCCGCCACAAGCAAATCGTGGCCGCAGGCTGCATCCTCCCCGTATCGCACGACCTCAACATCCCGAAGGAACTGGGCTTGCGCCACAGAGCCGCTATGGGGGTGTCACAGGAAACCGATGCGCTTGCCATCATCGTGTCCGAGGAAACGGGAGGCATCTCTGTAGCCTATAAAGGGCAGTTCCACTTACGGTTGACCGCCGAGGAATTGGAAAGAATCCTGACCAAGGAAGATTGAAGTGTAGTCAGTTAAGTCAGTTGTGTCAGTAGTTTTTTTGACTACACTTAGTTTGTCATTCAGATTCCCTTAAATAATCCCCAGTAACCTCAACACCATCGGTGTCAGGAGTGCCGTCAATATCCCGTTCAAGGTCAAGCCCAAACTGGCGTATGCACCGTATTTCTTGCTGACATCCATAGCTGCCGACGTACCTATTGCGTGGCTGGCCGTACCCATCGAAAGGCCTTGGGCTATCGGACTCTTGATATGCCCGAAATCCATCACCTTGAATCCAAGGACTGCACCGAAAAGGCCGACCAATATCACCACCGCAGCCGACAAGGAAGGAATGCCTCCCGTAGCCTCCGACACCTCCATAGCTATCGGAGTGGTAACCGACTTGGGAGCCAACGAGCAAATCACCTCCGGCGATGCGCCCAACCCCTTGGCTATCAGGATAACCGAAACCAATCCCACCAGGCATCCCACCAACTGGGAAAGCAGAATGGGCAACCATTGTTTCTTAATCATCTCCAACTGCAGATACAAAGGAACTCCCAGGGCTACAATGGCAGGCTTCAACCAGAACTCTATCAGCTTTCCACCTTCCTGATAAGTCTCGTAGCTGATGCCCGTGAGTTTCAGGAAGAGAATCACGGTGAACATCGTCAGCAAGATGGGATTCAACAACACCCATCCCGTCCTTTTCTGCAATGCCTTGAACAAGGCAAACGCTCCGAACGTCAACGTCAGAAGCAAATATTTATTTTCTAAAAATTCCATTAGACCGACGTATGATTTGATGAATCCAACCCGTTACCAAAAACACTAAAAACGTACTCACTACCGATGCTATCACTATCGGCCAGAACTGCGCCCGGATAATATCGAAATAAAGCATCAAAGCCACCCCGGCAGGCACGAAGAAAAAGCCCAAATTGGCGACCAGGAAATCGGACAATCCCTGCACCCACTTCAACTTTACCCATTCCAATTTCAGGAACAAGGCCAACAACAACATCCCGATGATGCTGGAAGGAAGCTTGACACCCGTCAGAAACACGACGAGTTCACCCAATGCCAAACAACCGAATAAAACCGCACATTGACGAATCATAGCAACTATCTTTAATAAAACACCACAAAGTTAAAACAAACCTTCATTTTTTGCACCATTCACCACAAAATATCTTGTATTTTGCAATGTGAATATAGCAAAATTGCCTATTTTTGCATGATGAAGAATATAACCTCGATTTAAAACTTAAAAAGTAAAGATATACTATGAGTTTAATGAATCAAATCGTGGAACGTGCAAAGGCTAACAAGCAACGCATCGTTCTCCCTGAAG
>JAFQBF010000113.1 GCA_017416735.1 Bacteroidaceae bacterium
GAGCCAGGATCAAACTCTTCATTGTAAAAATATCATGTTTCCATATTGCTATGGAAGTTTTAATCTGCTCAAGAACCAAATCTATCTTTAACTTGTTTATAAGTTATTGACGGTTTCTGTTTACTTACCTAAGTAAGCCTTTTGTACTACTTGCTTGTTTATATCTAAATCTTTCAAAGAACTCTTCTTTAAATGCTGTTCCTTTCGGAAAGCGGATGCAAAGGTAGAGCTTTTTTCAATACGAGCAAAACATTCTCACCTTTTTTTCTCTACTTTTTTCTTTCAAAAAGCACAACCAACTGATTCACAATCTTTTGAGAACGAAATATTTTTCTTCGAGCAGAAATACGGGTTCTTCCTTCCCTCCTTTCTATACCTTATTATTTATACGCGAGCATATATATAACAAAGACATCATTCATACAATCAAAATGAAAATCCGGGCACTAACAAAGAATGAAAGCAAAAACAAGAACTTATCACGAAAAGAGCACTAACCTTATCCTAACAAGACGAAGATATTTTAAAGTAGCCCTCTTTTTCTCTGATTCCTTAACAAGCTTCAATCAACGAACAACCCAACAACAGTTATCCGTCCATTTCTGTCTACCATTAATCCCCACTACCTCCACTTGATTTTCTCCTTTCCGTAATCTCACTTGTTTAAATACACAAACATTTACTGCATCCGGTTTCATAGATTCCACCAGTATACCATTTATCTTCAGCATGACCTCCTGACAATTAGAAAAAACCATTATATCAGCCACAAAGCGTTCACGTTCTACATTTCTCTTTCCCGCAATATACACCATCGGTTCAGGATTCCAATTCGCTTTATAAAAAAAGAAAGCATCCTTTTTCACTTTTCGGTCATGAGTCACCAACCCTTTATCATTTATACCGGGACGATCTCCTTCGCGACGATGAGCCGCACCAAAATCGAACATTGCCCACACAAAAGTTCCCCAAACAAAAGGCCTTGCGCGTATTATTTCCCAATTACGAATATGATATTCTGTCTGCCAATTTTCAGGATGCCACCAACTAACTGGAATCGACTGAACCAACGTATCCTGTTGATGATAAATACTACCTCCAGCTCCATACTCACTAATGCCTATTTTCAAGTTTGGATAACGCTCATGCATTTTATCCAACCAATGTGCCAAAAAAGCCGGCGTAGCTCCATACCACCCATCATATTTATTCCATGCCATCAAATCCGTCACAAAATTCAATGCTCCATTCTGATTGCTTGCCGCAGTGGTAGGGCGTGTTACATCCTCCCGATGCGCCAACTCATTAAGTTCCTTAATGTATGATAAAGGGTTATCTCCTGCTTCTTTCAATTCATTAAAGAGTCCCCAAAAACAAATGCTCGGATGGTTATAATGTTGACGAATCAACTCTTTCAATTGTTCTTTTCCGTTTACTCGAAAATCAGGCGTGTCAACAAATCCTTTATCCTCATAACCTCCCGGCCCCACAAAAGGAATTTCTGCCCACGTTACAATTCCATATTTATCCAACAAGTCATACATATACGACGCTTGGGGATAATGAGCCAGTCGAACCGCATTTACACCCATTTCCAACATAAGCCGGACATCTTCTTCATGATGAGCCGACCGCAAAGCATTTCCAACTTCCGCACGTTCCTGATGACGACAAACACCCTGCAAAGACAAATGCTTACCATTTAAAAAGAAACCGTCATTAGCATCAATATGATAATACCGCAAGCCCAAAGGCTGTTCTATACAATCAATCCGTCTCCCCTCTCTCCACAACGATACTACCGTTCTGTACATAAAAGGGTCCTCTTTACCATTCCATAAACGCGGTTTCTCCAACGAAAAGCTCAACGTCTCAGATTGCATCATCGCTTTAGGCTCTACCACAACCTCTTTCAGGCATTCATTCACCATTTTATTTTCATGATACAAATGCACCTTCAAGGTCACTGTTTGAGGAACATCTGTTACATTGGACAACTTCACACATGCATCTACCTCAGCCAGCTGATTATTAACTTTTTTCTGGATCAAATATACTCCCGGCGATGCATAATCCAACGGTGAAATACAGACATCATCCGTCAAAATCAATTCAACATCTCGGTAAATTCCCCCATACATATTAAAATCACCAACCAACGGCATCACATCCAAACGTTCTGCATTGTTTGCACGCACTTCAATCACATTATCCTTACCATAACCAATCAAAGTAGTCAATTCAAAAACAAAAGCGCCATAGCCACCCCGATGCTCTCCTATACATTTACCATTTAGAAAAACCGTAGCAACACTGTTTACACCTTCGAAACGTAAGAATATTCGCTTTCCTTTCCACTCCTCCGGGAAAAATAAACGTTTGACATAATTACCTATACCACGTTTATAATCTAATTTACCGCTCAAGGCATCTTGCGCATTCCATGTATGCGGCAAATCGACCCTCTCCCATTTATTTTTTTCCACTTGATGAGAGAACCTAAACTTCCAATCTTTATTTATCGAAATTGATTCTCTTTGCGCCATCGCATCAGAGACATACCCAAAGACCAAACAGGTTATTAACATTAATACACATGTGCTTTTCATAATCCTTAATTCCGCAAAAAAATACAAATTTATATTTTTACAATTCTTTGAGCAACAAAAAGTTGCTCAAAGAATTGCCATATCAAAAGATTCACTTAATTCGTGTTTCAAACAAAAAAGCAACCTCTGAGAGACATAGCAAAGATAGCAATTAAATCTGACAAACTCACTCCTTTGGGATTTTTTTAATTTAGAGGCAACATAAGCATCAAAATTTCATTTCTCAGGAAATCCCCAATTACATAGAGAAACGTCCATCAATATACAGAAAAAGGTACCTATCCTAAATGAACAAATGAAACCTCGGGAAGTATCAGAAAAATCCGATACTTCCCGAGGTTATCAACATGAAGAAAACAAAGTTCCTTTTGCTCTTTTTACGGAATCCGTTATCCGGAAAGTGTCCTACCGCATGTCGTTCATAAAAATAGTATGTGCTTTCTCCGGGTTTTCATCGCTCCAATAACGGAAGTATTCGATTTGGAATTCACCACCATGATCGGTATCACTGGGCAAGCCCCACCAAGTAGGAAAGGCCTCGCTATCGAAGTTGATGGTTTCAGGGGAGTGCCAAAAGTCGTTCTTGCGACGACGGATTTCCTGTCCATCAACATACCACACCAATTCATCTCTAGTCCATTTGAGACCTGCCACCAAAGTGCGTTCTGCCCAAGGCACCTCGCTGTGATGCGCCACATGGTCACTGATATGCAAACCATAAGTTTTAAGCATATAATGGGAAGTGGCATAGTAAGTATACGGAAAATCGGGTAATGAGTCGTGACGTCCGCAAATTTCGAAAATATCGATTTCTTCTTGTTTGATAGAGTCCTGAACGTACAACCAGAATGCACTGGACAATGCCGAATTCATCGGTCGGCACTTAATTTCAAAGAAACCGTAAAGCACTTTCTTTTTGCTCTGCACGGCTGCAGAAGTAAACGTATGATACCCTTCGGGGGCATCGGCCACCTGTTCACGCTTACCGGTAAGGATGAGCTGTCCGCCCTCTACCCGTACATTTTCCGGACGGAAAAGGGAAGGTTGTCGTCCAATCCAGGTCGGATTATAATTGAACCATTTGGTAGTATCAATGGTGGTTCCCTGAAATTCATCGCTGATTTCTTCGTTATAGACCCAATGCTCGGTACCTACGGGGGCTAAAGGAGCTGGAAAGGCCTGTTCTTTCTTTTCAGAACAGGAGGTAATGAGAACTACCAGCAAACATACCATAGCTGTTTTTACAGACATACTTTCAGTTTTCATATTTTTCGTTTTTTAGTTTTCGCCCTATAAGTTTTTTACAATCTGGTAAGTACCAGAGGCATATTCCTTGGATTCCGTTTCACCAGGCAAAGTAACGGTTGCAGTAGCACCTGCTGGTATCGTGAAGTCCCATATCCATTGGTCGCCTTCGTAACGCCAGGAACTCTTGACGAGTCCGGCAGCCGAGGAATACTCTGCATCGATATGTCCCAAACGCTGGTCTGGTATCGGCTTCATGATGATGTGCTTGAAGCCAGGTTGAGCAGGATGGGAAGCGATGCCGGCAGCGGTTTCCCAAATCCATTCGCACACACAACCGTATGCATAGTGGTTGAAACTGTTCATGCCACGGGGACCCATCCCCTTATCGAGCATATAGCTGTTCCAGCGTTCCCAAATAGTAGTGGCACCATTATCGACGGAATAGAGCCAACTGGGGTTCTTGCGTTGGAAAAGAAGTTCGTAAGCAATGTCCACCATACCGTTTTCGGTTAAGGTAGTCATCAGGATAGAGGTTCCCAAAAATCCAGTTTGCAAGCAGTTGTCATGTTCCTGGAAATTGCGGCGCAAACGGGCAATCATAGCGGCTTTGGCTTCACCTTCCACCAATCCGTTTTTCAAGGCAAACAGAGCGGGTGTCTGCATGGTGTTGAGCACCTGGGTACGGAAGGTTCCGTCAGCATTCAAGAAGTTTTCACGAATGTAAGCTCGAGCTTCATCCGCCATCTGCTGATAAAGAGATGTATCGCGCCCGGTAGCTTCAGCCATATCGCGCATCAAGGTGGCATCGATTACCCAATACGAAGCACTAAGGTAGTTCCAATAAGCCAATGCCTCGGGAAGCAGTTTTCCTCCCGAAAAAGCAAGGCCACCACAACTTTCCAACGGTTCGTAGCTCAGCCAGTCGGCATATTGGTAGTTCAGGTTCTCGTTACGAAGGGTTTCATGGTCGTACTTAGTGGCGTATATATGGTTCATGAACTTGTCCATAGCCGCCCAATTTTCCTCGATGATTTGCGTATCGCCGAACTGTTTCCAAACGGTCCATGGTACAATAATACCGGCATCGGCCCAACCCAAGCGCATGGTTTCATTGCCATACTGACCGAATGGCGCTACACTGGGGAAACCGCCCTCGGGACTTTGATTATCGACCATATCACGCATCCATTTGTGGAAGAACGAACGGGTATCCGCAAAGAAGGTACCCGTCTCGGCAAAGACCTGTGTATCGGCTGTCCAACCCAGACGTTCGTTGCGTTGAGGGCAATCGGTAGGCACGGAAAGGTAATTGGAAAGCTGGCCCCAGTAAGTGTTCGAGATGAGTTTGTTCACCGATTCATGACCGGTAGTAAGTGTTCCCGTTTCCAGTTCACGGGCAATGGAAGTAACCGGGATGGAGACCAACGACTTGATACGCACTTCGTCGGTAGCCGTAATGGAAACGTAACGATAGCCATAGAATGTGCAATGTGGGTAATAAGAAACCGCTTCCTTACCCGATGCAAAGGTATAGTCGAGACTCATGCCTGTACGGGGAACACGGAGATTGTCGCGATGCACACTGCCTTCAGGACCGTCCATGCCACGGCTCTTGGCTCCATTGCCATCGTTCAGCAACTCGGCAGGAAGGCAAGTCAGCACGGTACCTTCCGCAGCCTGAAAGACAAACGAAGGAACTGCCGCACAATTCTGTCCGAAATCGACCACCAGTGTCTCGCCCGGACGGACTACCATATCTTCACCATCGGCATACTGCTTCGTGACGACAACTTTTCCGAATTCCTTTTCCGATGCACCTTCCACACCTTTCCAGAGATAAGCATTGACTGGAGACAAAGTCAAATCGTGACGGAGGTAAATTTCAGCTCCATTAGAAGGCAATATCTCGCCCTTGAATTCGGTATTCACCTCAGGAGCAGCAAAGGTATCCGCACAATCGAAACCCATCGGCTCGCGGGCATCATATACCTCGCCATCAAAAATGGCCGCATGCTTCACCGGCCCGGCAATGCCTGCCTTCCAGTTTTCCAAATCGGTGCCATAAAGCTTCTTGTTGCCATCGGCATAAGTCAGTTCGAGCACACCCCTGAAGGCACACTTCTTGCCATTCATACCTTCCTGTCCCGAAGGAGTGACAATCTTATCGGCCCACCAACCCGGGGTGACTTGGGCAGAGAGTTGGTTTTCAGCACCGGCAGCGGATTGAAACAGAGCCGTTACATCGTATGTAAACGAGCGCTTGGTCTTGGCATAGTGCGTATAACCCGGTTTCAGGAACTCTTCGCCCACCGGAAGTCCGTTTACAAAGAGTTCATACACGCCCAGACCAGCTGTCATCCACTTGGCTGATACCACCTTCTGTTCATTCTTGACGGTCGAGACAAACCAATTGGAGCCATCGGCTGACCGTCCGTTCTGATGATCGTTGATTCGGCCTGCAATGACGGGAGCATCTACCACTGATATCCATTGGGATGCTTCCCATGCGGATGCATCGAGTGCATCGATACGCATTACTTCCGTTGCTGTATTTGTACCACAAGCGGAAAGAAGGAGTGCCATAGCTGCTATGGCGATGTGTAAATACTTGTTTTTCATATTATTAGACTTTTTATTAATTTATTCAATTCAAGATTCTTTTCGCCGTAAAGCCCAAATCCAAGACATCCACCTTGCCCTGCTTATCCACCTTCAGCAGCAACGATTCGTTCGGTCGGAACTTCAACTGAAGCGATTGAGGACCGGCTGAAGTATTCACCACAACCGTCCGTTCGGAACCTTGATCCTCGAATGCCTGACCGTAACGGAGCGGGTACTTCAAATTCTTGGCAGCCGGATTGGCTACAAAGATGTACAGTTCTTCCCCATCCTGACGACACCAGAAATCCGGCAAGTTCTCTCCTTCCAACAATGGTTTCTGCTTCAACACATCAGTCGGACGGGAAGATACATTCGACAGGGCCATCAATTCTTTATACAAGACTGCAAACTCCGGAGACTTGTTCCTGCCCGGTTGCTTCGGCTCACGAGCCATAATTATCGGTAAGCCTTCTTTTGCCAAACGAACCACTTGTCTCAAGGCTACCATATCGAGCCATTCCACATCAATTGCCAAAGCAGAGAAAGTCAAATCGCCATACTTCAAAACGCCTTCACAGAAAGAAGCATCGGAAAGTACCTTGGCATTGACCCACAAAGGCTGATAGCCTGCCAAATATTCGGGTGCAAAGACATAACGGAGTTCGTATTCACCCCATACCCACGGCATCTGCAAGGAATCGGGATATTCCACACCCATCCAGGAATCTTCCAACGGGAGATAGAGTGCCACGTCCGAATAAACCTGTCCTTTCCGCATGTATTGGGAAACCTTGGTCATATAGTCGTTGAAGTCTTTCAACTGATTCTTGAAGTAAGCATCGGGTCCCACATAAACGGAAGCATAAAAATGGTTGTCGTTCTTGCCCTTTCCTTTTTCATTGTACGGCATACCGTGCCAAATGATTTGATTGGTACCGTTGGCAAAGAGAGCATCGGCAATCAAACGCATATCTGCTATTTGCTCTTCGTCTTGATGAGGACCTTTACCGCCCCACTTACGCCATCCATACAGGCAAGTGAAGGTTTCGGAAGTCACCACATCTTTCCCTGCCAATGCAGCTGCCGATGCCGGGATACGACCATAATTCGGTTCATAGAGGATGGCTTCCGTTTCAGGCACGTCCACCAACATGAAAGCCGTGAGCAAGTCGGCCGGTGCACCTCCGCATTGCGAACGGGAGAAAGCGCCTTGCGTGTGTGCATGGTCGGTAAACGGTTGATAGAAGTCGTACAGTACATAGTCCGACATCAAGGTCATATAATCATAGTACACATCTTCATAACCCGGCTGATAGAGCTTGTCCATCAACGGTTCGATGTCATAACCGAAACGTTCCTTGAATCTCTCGCCATATCCGGATGTCCACAGATGACGGGTCTCCACTTCCCAAGAATCTACAAAGATACCCGATTTCGAGCCCTTGTAGGCTTCTTTCAGGCCCTTGTCCATCTGTGCCGCATAGTAAGCAAAGGCTTCCTTATCCAGATGATTGATGATACGTGCCTTGCGCGGATGGTCCCATGTCAAAGTACGGTCTTCAGGCGACTCCTTCTGATAATAAGAGCGTGTACCGTACTTGTCGGGCAAATCGAACGCATTGAACGGCCACAAAGTTCCGTAGGTAAAATCGCATCCCAAACCCAACGAATCGGCCGTCCGCTTGGCGTAGTTCACGGATGCAGCCCATTCTTCGGACAACCACTTGGGATGCTGGATAGTGCTATCGCCACGCATCGGATAGACCCAGGCTATCTCTACTCCACCGAATCCGTTTTCCTTCAGCCATTCCAACTGATACTTGATGTCTTCGTTCTGGATTTCAGAAGCAAACCACCACCAGCGAGTATAAGGTTTTCCTTCGGCGTATGGTTCTACGGTAGTCTGTACCGCCTGCTGGTTGGGAGTACAGGAGAGCATAAAGCTCAACAATGTTGTCAGTATAAATAAATTCTTTCTCATATTTTTCTTCTTCAAATTTGTCATTCAGAGGAACGAAGTGACGAAGAATCTCAGAAGCATCCACATTATGTTCTCGAGATTCTTCGCTACGCTCTGAATGACAATGACGTTTATCTAATTATTTCCACCCCAACCGGAGCTTTAATGTCCGAGAGTATCTTGCCATTGGCACCCTTGGTATGCTTGACAGTAATCACTCCCATTGGAGTCGGGAATGTACCTTCTACCCATTCCAAGTTACCCAAGTGAGGCTCTATCTTCACCTTTTTGCATCCCGGTTCCAAGACCTGAACGCCCAGTACGTATCGACTGAGCCAAGCCGTAGGACCGGAAGCCCAGCCGTGACACAAGCTGTGGCGGAATCCTTTATAACAATAATCACCGTAAGTACGATGTACATCCACCTTTCCATCGGGCACCAGTTCGTCGATACGGGCTGCATTTCTTGTCCAGTCGATATTGAAATCCTCCCAGAAAGTAGTAGCGCCCAAGTCAAGCATGGCTCCCCAGTATTCGCTTATAATATCCATTGCTCCTTGATAGTTGCCCGCCTTCGCCATAGCTTCCAGCATATAGTAACCATAGAACGTAGAGAAGTTCTTGGCTCCTCCTACACTCAACACTTCCTTGTCAGCCTCCTCAGCTTTCATCAGTCCTGCCAATGCCATCAAGGCGGCACCTTGTTTAGACTGATTATGGTCAGGGACATACTTCAATAGTCTTTTGGAAGCTTTCTTGCATCGCTCGGCCAAGGCGTTTTCACCCATCGCCAAGGCCATTTCCTCGCCAGCATCCATCGCCATCACCATGAGAGCCTGCAAACCGGCATCCACTCCTTTCACATTGGGTGAAGAAGGCCAGTCGAGGAAACGATTACCATCCAATGTTTCTTTGCCTTTATCGTCTATCTTGGTCATCAAGTGATTCAGCAAAGTTGTCATGTATTCTTTCTGCTCTTTCAGATAGTCCAAATTTCCTTGATAAAGATACCAATCCTTGTGAATGAGCAACCACCAGATGGAATACGAACTGATTCCGTTCATCCAATCAGGAACCGGTGTGGTGTCACGAATCAAGTCCAAGCTTTTAGGAATGACTTCGTTGTATCCAAATACGGTATTGACCGTCATGAGTTCCGGATGCAAATCACCAATCCACACCAAGCGGTCACGCTTCACCCCGTCCCAAATGTATTCCTGCATATTGAGGTGAACGGTATAGGCACCGGTCATCCAGATTTTGTTCAAGCGTTCGTTGCTGGAACGGAAAGAACCCAGGTACGGGATGTCCCGATAACCGAAAGTCGCTCTCACCTCTTTCAAGAGCAACTGCACATTCTTGCTCTCCACATCGACCCTTGCAAAGCGATAACCCGAATTGCCAATTTCTGCCACACCAAGCCAAGGCAAAGTAAGATGTAAATCACGGATGGCATGGTCGTTGGTGGCTCCATTCTCTGAAGTAATTTCGCACATGGCTTCCGATACGGACTCGCCGAAGCGTACCCGAACCTCAATTTCCTTTTGCGAAGATTGTCCGGTCACAAACTGGATACCTCCCTGAAGTTCCCGACCGAAGTCGAGCAAGAAGGATGCTTGTCCATCGGCACCAGTCTTTATCTTGACGACCTTACCTTGTACCAACTTCGCTTGTCCATTCCCTTGCAAGAGCAGATTCTCCAGCCCTTCAATAGACGAACCGCCCGTTGCTTCCTGCCATACAATACGGGTAGGTGGAAGGTAGGCTATGGTACGGCTGCTGTATTGCACCTTCTCTGAACCCGTTTGCCATGCAGGAGGCAATTGTGGTTGGGCACTGATATTGATGACCATCAGTACTCCAACAATCCAAAAATACAAATATCTCATTTGGGTAAATTAAAAACAACCGACATTTCCTTCATCTGCTCATCACTCATACCTTCAGGTTCGAAGCCCATATTCTTGGCTGCAATGTAAATCAGCGCCGACTTGTTGAGTACGTCAATCTGGTCGAAGGCTTGCATCACATCCACATCTACCGCAAAGACACCATGCTTTTCCCACATCACGACATCATAATCTGTCAGTTCCCGAATCGTTGCATTCGCCAATTCCACAGAACCTGGTAGCGTATATGGTACAATACCCAATCCCCTTGGACAAAACGCCTTGGTCTCCGGTATCATACTCCAAAGCAATTTAGTTGCCACATCCTTTTCCAGAAACTTCGGGTTGTGCGACATGGCTACCAACTCAATGGGGTGGGTATGTATGGAAGCTCTGTAAGGCGAACCTTTACTCAGCAAGTCATTGTGTACACTGAGGTGCGAAGGAAGCTCGGAAGTAGGCTTCACCGGATGGTCGGCAATGATGACATACGATGCACAATCATCCAAGACACGGATAATGGAACCGTTCTCCATAGGCCAACGAGCCACATCACGCATCCGCATATTGGTTCCCTTACAATAGAAATAGCACCCCTTCAGATTAGGGAGTGTAGTACCAATCTGATAGACTTCGCTGATGGCCGGCAAAGCACGGATTTCATCGTCCACATATTCTGTAATATTGACGGTAATGTTACCGCCATTGCGCTCTGCCCAACCTTTCTGCCACAGATAACCGGCTACTTCAGCTACTTTATCCACTTCTCGTGCCAATGACGGGCGATTATTTAATATGGAGTTCATTCTAAATCTTTAAAAATTCCAAAAAACTTTCCCCCTTTCCAAAAGGACAAGGGGGAGGTTAATCTTAATTTCTCTTCGAAGTCACTTCCGCTTCGTATTTCTGCACTTCGGCGATGAACGATTCGCCTACCGGAACATTGTTCTTCAAACAGAACATATCCCAAACGGCATTCCATGGCAGAGACTTGCATTCTTCAAGCAACGCCAAGCGTTCGAATCCCTGCCCGTTTGCTTCATACTTGCGCAATAAGTGCAACGGTTCAAGCAATGCCTGCAACATACACTTCTGAGTAGCACGGCTACCGATGACGTATGCACCTATACGATTAATGGACGCATCGAAGTAATCCAAACCGACGTGTACTCTATCCAGCGCATCGCAACGGACGATTTCCTTGCACAAGTCCAAAGTTTCATCGTTCATGATGGTCACGTGGTCAGAATCCCAACGTACCGGACGGCTCACATGAAGCATCAGTTCGGGCACATAGAGCAACATGGAAGACACCTTGTCTGCTACACTTTCCGTTGGATGAAAATGACCGGTATCAAGCGTAATGATTTTCTGGTTCTGCGCTGCATAGCCGATGTAGAAGTCGTTCGAGCCCACGGTATAGCTTTCCAGACCGATACCGAACACTTTCGATTCGATACAGTCCTTCATATGCTGATATTCGGTAGCGAAGACCTGGTCGAGCGAATCCTTCAACAAGGCACGGTACTTCATGCGATTCACGGTAATGTCCTTGCTACCGTCGTGCACCCAAAGATTCATGATACAAGGGTCGCCCTGACGCTTCCCCATTTCTTCAGCCACCGCACGACAACGCTTGGTATGTTCTATCCAAAAGCTTCGGATACCTTCGTCCGGATGAGCCAAAGACAAGTCACCCGACTTCGGATGCGAGAAGGAGGTGGAGTTGAAGTCGAGCTTCATTCCCTGTTCGGCTGCCCACTGCATCCAGCTTTCAAAATGAGCCGGTTCCACCTCGTCACGATCCACAAACTTACCGCCGAAATCACCATATATTTCGTGCAGGTTCAGGCGATGCTTACCGGGTATCAACGAAGCCGCCTTCAGCACATCGGCACGGAGTTCGTCGATATTGCGTGCCTTGCCCGGATAGTTTCCCGTTGCCTGGATGCCGCCAGTCAATTCCCCAGCCGATTCGAAGCCGGTCACATCATCTGCCTGCCAGCAATGCAAAGACAACTGTACTCCCTGCAATTGCTGCATTACCATTTCCACATCGATACCGATAGCCGCATAACGTTCCACAGCCAAAGCGTATGCCTGACGAATATTCTGTTCGTTCATCGTTTTCTTTATTTAAGAGTAACGAATCTCTGATAAGCCGCTTCCCATTCTTCCACCGCCTGCGGTGTGAATTCCTTGGTTTCGATGGAAGCATGAATGATGGAACGCATTTCCTTCAAGGAAGACACCACTCCGGCTGCCATAGCCTGAATCATGACATTGCCTATTCCGGTACCTTCCGACGGACCCGCTACCACCTTGCGGTTGATGGCATTGGCAGTCCATTGGTTCAGCAAATCATTCTTCGAACCACCACCGATGATGTGCAAGCGTTCTATCGGGAACTTGGCTATGCGGTCCAAATCGCCCAACACCTGACGATAACGGAGTGCCAAGCTTTCGAATATCAGGCGGACCGTCTGTGCATCGTTTTCCGGACATGGTTCACCATTGCGCAGGCAGAAGGCATTGATAGCTTCGAGCATGGAAGGAGGATTGGCGAACGAAGGATCATCTGGCTGAATGAATGCCACGAACGGCTTGGCTTCCATCGCCATCTTCACGATTTCCGGATAGCTGTAGTCCTTACCCATCAATGCCCATTCCTTACGGCATTGTTCCAGAATCCACATACCGCAGATGTTCTTCAGGAATCGGGTAGTTCCTTCCACACCGCCTTCGTTGGTATAATTCAGTTCGTATGTTTCAGGCGTAATAATCGGTTCTTTCGATTCGATGCCCATAAGTGACCATGTACCCGAGCTGAGGTAAGCGAAGTTCTCGTCCAGTGCCGGAACTGCAGCTACCGCCGAAGCCGTGTCATGACCAGCTACGGATACCACATTCACCTTGCCAAGACGGCTATATTGCGCCAAGGCATCGGTCAGTGTTCCCACAATGGTACCCGGCATCACCGGCTTGCTGAATACCGAAGCATCCACACCTGCCGCTTCCAACAAATCCTTTTCAAAATCCTTGGTACGGGGATTCAATATTTGTGAAGTCGAAGAAATGGTATATTCGCAAACCTTTTCGCCTGTCAGCATATAGGCCAATGCATCCGGCATGAAAAGGAGGTACTTGGCTTGCTTCATCGGTACATAACCAGTCTCCATACCAGCGAAAATCTGATACAGCGTATTGAAGTTCATGATCTGGATACCCGTCTTGTCATAGACCACGTCTTTAGAAATCTTTTCGAAATACTTTTCGGGCATACCTACGGTGTACGGGTCACGATAGGCACGAGGCATACTCAGGATGGAACCGTCCTCGGCAATGGGCACTACATCGACACCCCATGTGTCGATACCGATGGATTCGGGCACAATTCCTTCCTTGCTACAAGCCACCAAGCCTTCGCGCAAAGCCTGGTACAAGCCCATCAAATTCCAATAATACTTTCCGTGAAGTTCGGTTACTGCGTTCGGGAAACGGGTCAGTTCCTTGATTTCCACTTTACCGTCTGCCACTGTTCCCAAAATGGAACGGCCACTGGTTGCCCCCAAGTCGAAGGCTAAGAATATATGTTTTTCCATCATATTGATATTTAAGATTATTTCAACAACAATTCAATCACATAGTCCGTTTCTGTCGGCACTTTCGGGAATTTCAGCAACACACCTTCCTTGTCTTGAACGAAACTTACAGGTGTTCCATCCACAAATTGAACAGCCTTCTTCACCTTGGCTTTCAACGGCACGTAAAGACTCTTGTCCTGCAAATCGAGAACATGAATAAACAGTCGGTTTTCCTTGCGGGTTGATACGCCCCAAGGATGCGGTTCCACATCACCGCCACGGGTACCATAAATGGTTTCGCCATATTGTGCCATCCATTCACCCATTTCCTTCATGCGCTGGACGGCAACTGCCGGCAACTCTCCATTGGGCTGAGGGCCAATGTTCATCAAAAGGTTCGCGTTTTTTCCTGCAGCACGCACCAGAAGCTGAATCAAGGTCTTGGTGGATTTGTATTTCTGGTCTTCGATGTTGTACCCCCAGGTATGGTTCATCGTTTCACAAGTTTCAAGAGGCAATGCACTTACCTCCTGTCCGGAGAGACCTGCCTTGTTTTCACCCGGCAAATCACGTTCAAACATCTGGAAGTCCTCGCCTGCATAAGGAGTACGATGGTGATTGTTGCCAATCAAGCAAGTAGGCTGCAATTTATGAATCATCGCATATTGTTCTTCCAACTGCCAATTGAAATCCTCCGGTTGATCCCAAACGCCATCAAACCAAATGGCGCCAATCGGGCCATAATTGGTGAGTAGCTCGGTCAACTGATTGTTCATGAACTGATAGTATGTATTCCAGTTCTCCTTTCCCTTCGGACGACCCGTACCTCTACCCGTTCTACCCAACGGATAATCTTCGCGCTTCCAGTCAAGGTGTGAATAATAAAAGTGCAGTTTGATGCCCTGCTTGTGGCATTCCTCGGCCAGCTCCTTGATTACGTCGCGCTTGAACGGAGTAGCATCTACAATGTCATAATCAGATTCCTTGGTGTCGAACATCGAGAAGCTGTCGTGATGACGGCTTGTTATGGTGATATACTTGGCGCCCGAAGCCTTGATAGCCGAAACCCATTCGGCCGCATTGAATCGGGATGGATAGAACCCCGATGCCATCTTGGCATATTCATCGCGATGGATGTTCCGGGTATTCATATACCACTCGCCTTGAGCTGTCATACTATAGATACCCCAATGAAGGAAAATACCAAACTTATTGTCCTGAAACTCCTTTCTGGCTTGAAGGTTTTCCGGAGAAGGAGTATAAGATTGCGGGAAAGCCGCCGTACCGGCACACACAGACATGGTGATGCCCAGTGCCACTCTTTTCAAAATACTTTTCATCATGTTTTTCTATTTAAATTAAGATTATCCCCAAAGATACACATCTTTCAGAAAACAAATCGTATATTTGCCCAAATAATTTGTCCTTTATGAGAAAAAAAGAGCTATACGATAAGGTCATTGCCCATTTTGAGAGCGTGATGCCCGTAGCCGAAACGGAATTACAGTACGGAAACCCTTTCGAGCTGCTGGTAGCCGTCATCCTCAGCGCCCAATGTACCGACAAGCGAGTAAACCTCATCACCCCTCCCCTTTTCCGCGACTTTCCCACCCCCGAAGCACTGGCGGCCACAACTCCGGAGACCATCTTTGAATACATCCGAAGCGTAAGCTATCCCAACAACAAGGCCAAACATCTGGTAGGTATGGCACAAATGTTGGTAAAGGATTTCCATAGCGAAGTTCCCGGCACATTGGAAGAGCTGATAAAGCTACCTGGAGTAGGACGAAAAACAGCCAATGTGATTCAAAGCGTAGTCTTCAACAAAGCAGCTATGGCGGTAGATACGCACGTATTTCGAGTGAGCCACCGAATCGGTTTGGTTCCCAAGAGTTGCACCACACCCCTTGCCACAGAAAAATATCTAATGAAATACATTCCCGAAGAAGTGGTACCCAAAGCACACCATTGGCTGATATTACACGGACGATACGTCTGCGTGGCACGGAAACCCAAATGCGACGAATGTGGCTTGAACGGACTTTGTGCCGAATCACTGAAAGCTAAAGTCCCATAGTCAATCCGTCGTATGCCAAATGAGTATGGGACGGAAGCTGTTTTCCTGCTTCAGCTCTTCACATAAACAACGGCAGGGCGGCGACCCACCGAAACGATGCCCGACGAAGCATCGCGGCTGAACGTACGGAGTTCACAGGCAGCCGTGGTATGGGCCAGTCCGGTCAGTTCCATATAGTCACTGACTTTCAGCGCCTTGTTCTTTTCCAGGTAGTCGAGGGCTTTCCGCAAACGCTCTTCCTTGCTGAATGGCGAACGGTTCACACGGACTACACCGGCACGTTCCAGCTTGCAATGCATCCCCGCGTTCCGCACCAGTTTCTTGTCCGCCAGAAAGTTCACCCCATTCAGGCAGAGGCTGCGGGCGTTGCGTTTGGTTTCGTTCCCGTCGATGGTATCCAGTTCCTTACCTTCTTCCAATCCGACGGTTGCCTTGAAGGTACCCCAATCGTCCAATGTCACCGAGTAGCCTTTCCCCACCAGCTCGGCCAGCACTTCCGATGCGCTGACCAATACCCGGAGCGCTTCTCCGCGGCTGATGCCCCGATGATAGGAGCATAGCATCCGGATAAATTCCTCAAAATCCACATTTCGTTCCACCTTCAGTCTGTAAAAGACCTTCTGTTCGCCCGTCTTCCGCATGTCGGGCACTTCCTGTTTGATATATTTCGCCATACAATAAGTTATTTTTTTCGATATTTTCCCTACACCTCTACACCACAGCTGATTATCAACGCTTTAGCAGTGTAGAGAACTTTATAAACATTCTTTTTCTCTACACTTCACCTGCCATTTACCTACACTTACCTACACATTCCCTTCATCTGACAGCTTTTTCAGGTAATACAAGCTGCCTTTCCCCCATCTTTTGTTCGGTACATTCCATTTTTTGAGCAATCTTCCCAGATGAGTCAGCTTTCCTAACGCCAACTTCTCCTTCGTCTTGCTCTGTAAATGGTTGAACACATCCATAGCCATCAGCCATTCACCATCCTCGGCTTCGGGCGAAGCTGTGGTGAAACAACTCATCAGCAAGTGCTCCAACGGAGAGACTTGTCGAAAGTCCTCGTTGCTTTCCTTCAGCAATGCCTCGTCGGCATCGTCCAGCCAGTATCGCTCACCGTGCATGACTGCATGGAAGGCCTGCGCATAGAGCTGGTCGTAGTTGACGGACACGTTCGTGTCGATGGGAGCCGTCACCTCCACGCAGATGAAACGACGGTTGCCCGAAAGGTCGGACAGCAAGTCCTTGTGGTTGCTTGTGGCGATGAACGAGGCATATCGGCGCATCTCGACGATGCTCGTGCCGTAAGGTTTCCGGAGGCTGGCGGACGGCTTCTGCAACAGGTGCTTCAGGAACGCCTGTTGGTGGACGCTGATTTGGTCGAACTCGTCCAGGTTCACCAAGAAGAAGCGCCCCAAGTAGCATTCGGCATCCCGCTTGCTGCTGAAATCCAGGCTGTCCGTATAGCCGAAGCGGAGTTCGGGAGGAAGCAGGATGCGGCAAAAGGTCGATTTCCGATACCCCTGCGGCCCGATGAGTACCGGCGTGGTGGCATTGCCGTGCTGCTTGTCGCGCCCCATCCAGTGCGCCACCATACTCAGGAACCATCGGTAGAACAGGTTACGCCAATGCGGATGATTGCACGTCACCCTGTCCGCCAACTCGCGGATGCGGTCGCGTCCGTCCCATTCGCCCAACTCGAAAAGATATTCTTCCACCGGATTATAGGCCGGCACATAGTCGGAATGCAGAAAGCGGTCAATGTCCCTGTCCCACGCCTGGATGCCTTCCTTCAAGGCCTGGATGGCGATGCTGTTTCGTGCCCGCTTGTCCAGTGTGGTGAAACTGAAGCGGATGCTGTTTCGCTCCCGATACTCCAGGTCGTCGGTCATCCGGTTGAAGCGGATTTCGTACCGGCGCTTCAGAAATTCTTCCAATCGCAGGGCGGTGTCCTGCTCGCGGGTAACGGAAGGCCGCGTGCCGAATCCTTTCATTTCTGTATAAACATTTCGGAAGGTGGCGCGAAGGCCCGTTTCATCCCTACAATAGTTGAAATGACGCATCGTGCGATACACCGCCTCTTCCTCGGGAATGCCCGACTTGAAACACTCTTCGGCCAACGGAGCGAGCAACGGAGTGAGATCGTCGCCCCTCCGCCAGTGCTCCAAGGTTTCGAGTGCGCGCCGCAAGGCCGCCTGAAACATCACCGTCAGCGTGTGGTAGGAGTCGTAGCTTGGCTCCATACGGGCCAACGGATTCTTCTCCGCCAACTTCTGCTCACGAAAGGAAGTCCCGTCGGACAGGCCTACCGGTTGCTCCAGACAGAAGGCCGCCGCCTCGGGATGATAATACGGGGCCTCATCTACCGTCATACGGAAGCCTTGTCTGAGTGAAGGCTCCTTCAGCGTGACAGGGAAAGGAATGAGCGGCTGGTAGCACTGTACCGCCACCCGGTAAGCCTGTGCATGAAAGAGCGAAGCCTGTTCTTCGGTAGCGGGCAAAGTGCCGTCGGGCAAGGAGAAGCGCACCCATATCTTCACGCTCCGTCCGCTGGCACCCACCAAGGCAGCGAAGGTCTGTGGCAGAAGCGCTGCCTTCTGCTTCACGAATTCCGCTTCCGCCAAGCCCGAAAGGTTATCCACCTCCACCAACACGACGCCGTTATATCGCTTGAACTTCCAGCTGCCGTCCTGAGTGCGTCGGAACTCCGCCACGGGACAGATGCGCGGAATCCTGTCAATATGAACGAAGCGGGCACCACTCCCTTGCAAGGAAGGCAACTTGTCCCTCAGTTGCGAGATATACCTTCCTTTGTTCTCCTTCTTCACTCTCTCCAAGAACGTTTCCATGGAACAGCTGCTATACAATTCGGTCGCTTTTTCCTGTCTAATCACTCCAATCTTCATACTTTTCCTCCTTATTATTTTACTACAAATATACAAAATCCGGAAAGAAAAGTCAATAGTTTGGCTCACTATTTTTCATAAATTGCAGAAAAATTACCGTTTTCTCTACACTAAATAGCTTGTCGTCACATTTCGATTTTTATATTCATCATACATCGTCTGTATATTCATAGTATTTCGTCTGTACGGACGAAATGCATCGTCTATACATTCAAAGTGTTTTGAATATATAATAAATACTGTAAATCAGAGATTTATGATATACACTTTCATATTTTGTCTATAGCGGGAAATGATTGGTGTAGAGAACTTTTTCCCTACACTTTTCTCTACACCCCGTAAAACACTGACATTATGATTTTTACATTTAATAGTGTAGAGGTGTAGATAAAATCTACAAAACAGAACTTTTCTAATGCATAAACAGCCGTTCCAACAAACTTTGTTCACGGATGAGCCAGAATCAGGCCGAAGATGAAGAAGTTCACGAACGAGAACAGCGTGCTCACCGACGAGCCCGTGAGGAACGACTCGATGCGGTTATGGTCGCCGATGCGCTGCATGATGTCGCCCACCATCTTCGTGTCGAAGAACCGCAACGGCAGCTTCATCAGCTTGATGAGGAAGTCCGATATGAGCGATATGTTGATGCGGGTATTCACGTGCAGCAAAATCCAGCTACGGATGAACTCCACCGACAGTTGCGACACCGACACCACTAATTGTGCCACCAGTATCAGCGTAATGAAAGAGAGGTTGCCGTCGCGGATGCCCACATCCACCAGCGACTGCGTGAGGAAAGGGAATACCAGTTGCAGCAGCGTACCCCCATCGTCCGGAATCCGATGCTCTCCGCCGCATCGCTGATGCCGAGCATCGACACCCCTTCGCGGGTGACGAACGAGCGTTCGCGCAGTGTCTGTAGCGAATAGTTCTTGCCGTAGTATTTGGCAATTATCCGCAGACAGGTCGGTCCGCAGTCCATCGCGTCATGCTGGAGGTAGTGGGGGGGAAGCGTAGTTTAGACATATAACCTTTTTGTTCTAAATTACAGATAATTCGTCTTAAATTCGATATTCTAATATTTATTTCAATTATCACTTTATCTTAAAGAACAAGACAAAAGCATTGGTATCTTCATTGATGCTTTCCACATCCAAATTCTTCAAGAACGGATATTTGTCTATGTCACCGTTTGCTTTTGCTTCTTCCACCATCTCTTTCACTTCCATAGCATTGACAAACTGATAGAACTCTTGGGTTTGTTCGTTGAAGCCTAATGGCGCATTGTATCTCTTGAAAAAGACAGAATAAGGGAACTTGAAGTTTTTGTTGGTGAATGTTTCCAACGTGTTTCGGTCGCAGAACACTACCCGGGGATCGAATGTCTCGGGAGTGAAGGTTATCCAATCATCGGTAACGACCAGATTACTTATAAAAATAATGTGTCGAGTATCCATTTCTCCATTGTATGCACGAACGTTATGCATTTTCCGTTCAACGGTTCGGGAATCTCCATCAAAGAAATCTGCCGGCAAATGCATGGAGCCGAAATCTAATTTCGCAATGGTTTGGATGGTATCCTTCAGCAGGTAGATATTGAAGTCCAAAGGATTGGAAACATATACCCCACCGTCATAGCTCCCCATCGTATAATAATTGGTCAAAGGTATTATAAAATTTCGGATGACCTCCCGACTGGGCAAATGTTCTGAAAGAATCGTTCCGCCTTCATCGATAACCTGTAATTGGTTTTCATTCATATATCCCTCTCTGACATATATCATGTCGTTTGCCGCATGTATTTGGGTACCCCTGTCCTCTTTGTTGGGAATGGATTGGATGTAGTTTCCCTCGTAATCATAGACTTGTATTCTTGGATGGTCTTGGATGTAGATTTTGTCTTCGGTTGTTGTCATAGAAAAACTGCATGTATATTCTTCATCGCCTTGTCCCAATCTGTTCCAATGCCGGATGAAGTTTCCCTGATTGTCGAATACAAAGATATGTCCGTCTTGGGAGGGATCTTCCACAATCATCGTGTTACCTTTGACGTGCATATTCGCAGCTTCGTCATTGAAGATGCTGTTGGCGTTCGATTCCAAGGGCAGAAGACGCATTTCCATTCTCTTGCAGAGCTTGTCCGCTTCGTCATTGGCTGCATTCAGGTCAATATGAAAGGTTTGAGGACCGTTGTTTTCGGTTTTTGGGCTGTTGCAGGATGATAATAGACTGGTTATTAAAACCACACTTAAAACGATTTTTCTCATAAGATTGAATTTAAATTATAAAATTCTTCCATCGCTTATTCTTTCAGTTTATAAATGGCTATCACATCGTTGTCATCTTCTTTCAATCGGGATGCCACATCCTTCAATTTCCCTTTTAGCTTTCCCGCTTCGTATTCTTCACAAAGTTGGGATGCCGGAAATTTCTTGAAAATACAGTTCGGTGTTTCAGACCATTCTTTTTGCATATTCGTCCACAAACTTCGATTGGGTCTGTTTCCATCGTATATATATGTAATGTGTCGGATTTCGTTACTCTTTCTATTCCACATCAACAGAGGGGCTTTGTCGTATGGCTCCATAGGATTATCCTTGACCAATTTCATTTCTACGGGTTTGAAAAAGAAGTAATTATCTGTATAGAATACCGGGGATATGACCACTGGAGTTTCGTAACTGTCGATGGACGGGTAACGGATGGCAAAGGGGGTTAGTTGGTCGTTCTTGTAACGATATAACGTATCCTTACTGAATTCAGATATGAAGAAGTCGTAACCGTTTGCCCATAAACGGGGAAGACGGTGGATACTTGTTGTTTCCTTCATTAATGTATTTTTATCAATTTTTACTTTCTTTCTTTCAAGTGTCTTGCTAATCCATTTCTTTATGGATATAGGCAAAGGATGACGCTCTCCTGTATATTTATCTATCAGATGATAAGGAGTGGTGTCCATCGGTAGATTTTCTGGGTTGAATTTGTCTGCAAACGAATTGATTCCGATAAGGTATTGTTCGTTGTAATTAAAAAGCTCATCGTAGGAAATTTCCTTCGGAACATTCAGCGAACGTTGCCATTTTCCTGAAAAATCATAGACTTGCATTTTTTTTGACTGTCGTAAAGACTGGTAAATATAATATTCTTTTTTTTGAGAATCAATAGCTAATGTCAAAATTAGATAATGTTCTTCGGGACCTTGCCCATAATTATTGATTGCCCGAATAAATTTTCCTTTTCTATCAAAAATGTAAACCGTCCCATAGGGGTCGTATGTAAAGATGTATTCATCTGATATAGTGAAATATACACCCATAGCTATTACGGATTCATCCGTCGTTTCCAATGGTATATATTCCGCCTCCGCAATGTCGTTGATGTCAAGTTCCATCTTTGGATAGTCCTTGGTCAAATCAAGAACGGGGAGTGTGGAATCCGTCGGTGCTTTAGGCTGATTGATGCAGGCCGATAAGGTCAGCATCAAGAATAAGAATAAAATGTTCTTTTTCATCATCGTTGTTTCTTTTATTAGGTTTATCATTTGCGTACAGAATCTCATTGTATTTGCAAACTTACGATATTTTTGTCAGAACAGCAACAGCCGTTCCAACAAACTTTGTTCACGGATCTGTCCATGGAAATATTCAGCTTAAAGAATCGGACGGATGTATAGTATGCGTCCGTCCGATTCTTGCTTTAACGTCATCGTTCCATCACTTTAAAGTCACTGATAGTCCCCGTTTCGGAAGAGAATACCGTACCCACCTTGAAGAGCTTGCGGCTGTCCGCTTCGTAGGGGCGGGCATAGCCTTTCTCTTCAATCTGTGACAAGGCTTCGTCTGCC
>JAFQBF010000114.1 GCA_017416735.1 Bacteroidaceae bacterium
AGAATACGAAAGAAGGACATCCTTCACGTTCTGTCATACTTTTGGAGAATACATCATTTTCGTCCCACTTGGCCAACACTTCCTTGTTCACTTGCGAAAGGTTGAGCTGGGAGAGTTCTGCGAATTTCTTACTCATAATTTTATGTTGTTTTTATTTTCTTTTTTCTGCTTCTTCCCCTCTTGAAATCAAGGGTTTTGTCATTCAGAGCGAAGCGAAGAATCTCGGAAGCATCAAGCGGGTGTTACCGAGATTCTTCCTCCCTTCGGTCGTCCGGATGACATGAAAAGGGAACCCCTTAAAAATTTAAAGCTGCAAATTTACAAGAAAAAAGCATAGCTACGAAAGAAATTGTTTGTAATTTTGCACCCAAATTTGAAAAAGACTGATGAAGAAAACGAAAATCACCCCTATTACCAAGCAACCGAGCCTTTGGGCATTGAGTCCCTTGCTCGTTTTTTTATGTCTCTACTTAGTTGTTTCGCTTATAGTCAACGACTTCTACAAGGTGCCCATCACGGTCGCATTTCTTGTGTCTTCGGTGTATGCCATTGCCATCACCAAGGGACTTTCGTTGAACGACCGTGTGATGCAATACTCGAAAGGGGCAGCCGACAAGAACATCATGCTGATGATATGGATATTCGTCTTGGCGGGAGCTTTCGCCCAGAGTGCCAAGGATATAGGTGCCATCGATGCAACCGTTAATTTAACCCTCCAACTCCTCCCCGGCAATCTGCTTTTGGCAGGATTCTTTGTGGCTGCCTGCTTCATTTCCTTGTCCATCGGTACGTCGGTTGGTACGGTGGTAGCCTTGGTTCCCGTCATCGCCGGTATTGCCGAGAAGACAGGTATGAACATGGGATTCATGACCGCTATCGTGGTGGGCGGTGCTTTCTTCGGCGATAATCTTTCGTTCATCTCCGATACCACCATTGCGGCCACCCGTACCCAAGGATGCGCCATGAGGGACAAGTTCAAGGTGAATTTCCGATTGGTTCTTCCCGCGGCTTTGGTTGTATTGGGTTACTATGTCTATCGCGGTTTCGGGATGGAGGTTCCCACCGAGACCTATTCCATCGAGTGGGTGAAGGTACTCCCCTATTTAGTGGTGCTTGCCACGGCCTTCATGGGCTTCAATGTGGCCGTGGTGCTTCTGCTCGGCATCCTGGCATCGGGCTTGGTGGGCATCGGCACGGGCTCGATTGACGTGTTCGACTGGTTCGGGTCCTTAGGCACGGGCATGAGCGGCATGGGCGAGCTCATCATCATCACCCTGATGGCGGGCGGTATGCTCGAATTGATTCGCTTCAATGGCGGAGTGGATTACATCATCCATGTGCTAACGCGCAAAATCAATGGCAAGAAGGGAGCCGAGATGTGCATCGGTGCCTTGGTGGCCATCGCCAACGTATGTACCGCCAACAACACCATCGCCATCATCACGGTGGGTCCTCTTGCCAATGACATCGCTACGAAGTATGGGGTCGATAAGCGCAAGAGCGCCAGCATCCTCGACACCTTCTCGTGTGTGGTTCAGGGCATTATCCCCTACGGGGCGCAGATGCTGATGGCCGCTAAGTTAGCCTCGCTCTCACCGCTCAGCATCATCGAATACCTGTACTATCCGATGGGCATTTTCGTGATGGCGATGTTCAGCATCCTTGCCCGTTGGCCGAAGAAGTATTCGTGACAAAAAATCCCACTCAAACCGATGTCGGAATGAGTGGGAATTACTTTAAAGTTAGCAGAAGCTTATTTTTTCTTGAACAAATTCTTACCCTTGTTCAGCAAGCCTTTCGCTTTGTCCTTTGCCTTGTTCAGCGGGTTCTTCTTTTGGATTTCATCCTTCACGTCATCGCCACCACGTCCGCTCTTTTCGTAGTATTCGTCATACTGCTTTTGGCCGTGCAGGATGGCGAATTTCTGGTCTTCATACTTGGTTTTCAGGTACATGGTCTGCTTGGTCAGGTCCATGCCTTGTTTGATTTCCAGAGTAGGGTCAATCACGATTTCCACCCTGCCCCATTTTTCACCGGTACTTGCCTGGTAGATGTCGAATGTTTCCTTGTTGCCGTTCTTCTTGTAGTTCTTGATTTGCATCTTGGCATCGTCTTCGCTATCCGAGTCGTAGTAGAAGAACATGGCTTCGCGGTCAATCCAGAACTGCATACGTGACATACCGCTTTCTATATCCAGTGTAAAAAGAAGTATTCTTTCGGCCGATGCGGACATGCACATGCCCCATACGAGCATGGCGAACAGAGTTAATTTTTTCATCATAATCATTCTATTTTTAGTTTGTTACTATTTCATTGAAACATTATTTCGTTACAGGACGTATCGGTTTGTTTTCCTTGCGATAAGTGGTCGAAAAGCCTATATAGGCTTTATTCATAAATATTTGGTTGGTATTGTGAGTTGCAGCACCAGGCGTTGAAGTCCAATAAGACACGGATTTAGCGTACATTTCGGCTGGAATGAAGATGTAGTTTCCATTGGTCTTGCTGATTACCTTGAATCCATTCAGACGACCCAGGGTGGTCCATTCCCAAGTGCAGTTGAACATCAGTTCCTTGAATTGTTCCAAGGTAGGCATTTTCCATTCCTTGCCCCATGCTACCGTTGCAGGGTCGTATTTGGGATTACCGCTGATGTCATCAACTTTGATGTCTTTTATGGGCGTATCTTCCGAATGATAATCGATGTACGGTGAGGTACTGCCCCAATAATAGGTGTTCCCGAAGTGTTCGGAAGTAGCTGCACCCACGTTGCAAGTAGCCCATTTCGTGCCCGATGGCAAACCCAGATCCACCCACTTGTGTCCGTTGGTCTCGCCCGATGCGGGTGTGTTAATCAATGCGTCGTTGTCCGATACGGCACGGACACCTGCTCCGGTATAGCGTTCGGCGATACTCATTTCGCCCAAGGCACTGCCGAAGATGTACACATGAGAGCCGTTGTTCACCTTATCTTTATGAGGTGTTGAAGTCCAGTACATTCCGTTTGTCGTTGCCAGTTGGTGCTTGGACGAGCCTTCCTTGAAGCCTGTGGCCGGCAAGAAGATAGAACGATTGTTGTTGGGATTGGTAAATTCATGTCCCTTGATACCGCCCCGCTCTACATAGCTGTAGTTGCAATGCAATAACAGCTCGTCGTATTCCGCTTTGGTAGGCATACGCCATCCCTTGCCCCACTTGGCAGCAGCCAAGTCGTAAGCGGCATTGCCCGATATGTCGTCCATATCCTTGTGGTAAGTCTTGTTGTTTTCGCTTACAAAGTTTGTCTTGGTGGCCAGCTCGCCCCACGCATAGAGACTGCCCGGCTGTTCGGGTTTGGTCACTCCCACATTGCAGGTAGCCCATCTGAGGCCCGATGGCAGACCCAAATCCACCCATTCGTGTCCGTTGGTCTTGCCCGTAGCGGGAGCCGTGTTTTGAGGTGTTTCCGTAGGCTTCACCGTTCTGACGGCTACTCCTTTGTTTACAAGTGCCTGGATATGTCTTTCCCTGCTCTCCTCTCTGGATTGTTGTGACGAGGCGTCCGATGCTTTCGGTCGCGGCGAATTGGCGCTCGATTGGGTTCTCTTTTTCTTGGTTTGTGCAGGGTCATTGTCTTTCTCTGTCACGGTATCAAAACCCTTGTTTACCTGTTTCTTCACCTCCTTTTCCACTCTGTTTTCCACTTCCTTCTTGACCGTTTTCTTTAACTTGTTCAGGAAGTTCTGAGCCGAGACATCCACCGTTCCCACGGATAGGAACAAAGCCATGATTATCAGAATATTTATTTTCATGCGATTAAAGATGATATGTGTATTCCATTCATTTTGCAAAAGTATGTAAACCGATGGAATCTACCAATAATTTTGGAAACAAAATGGAACAATTTTCTATACAAAGGGGGCTGATTACAAAACAGCCCCCATTGCACGTTTCATTACCAATCACGGTACTCATCCTCGCCCGCTAACCATTCGTCCAGCTTCTCCCTGTTCTTGGGGAAAGCCAGTCGGTATCCTTGGGCGATGGCTTCCGTGTCCACCTGACGGGACGGGATGCCGCACTCGATGCACGTCATCGCCAGGATGAGTCTGCTCAGCCTTCCGTAGCCCGATGCGTTGGATGGCGGAAGCAGGTTTTCCCGTCCTCCGATGCTGCTGATTTTCAATACGTTTGTGATATAGGATTCCGTGTCGTTCTCCGAGGGAGGCGCCCATCGGCTGATGATGTTCCGCACCGTGAATGTCTGGCCTTGCAAGCAGAAGCGTTCGTAGTACGATTGTAGCACCTTCCATGCCGCCCGATAGCCGTATGCCATCGACTTGAATTGCACGAATGATTTATCTGTCTGCTCCTCGCGTGCGCCCTGCCAACGGGTGGCAGAGCGACGGATGTTGAGCGGGTTGTTGTTTCTGATTCCACGCATTTTGATATTTGATTCTTTAGGTTGACACATTTCCAAGAGAAATAACTGTGGTTCTGACCAAATTTAGGAGCAAATGTTTTATCCATTTCTTGTGAAAATGCCACTTTATATGTCATTCAGACGACCGAAGGGAGGAAGAATCTCGTGTACATCCACTTTATGTTCCCGAGATTCTTCGCTAACGCTCTGAATGACAAAATGTTTTAGAGATTTTACTGCCCCTAAATTTGGTCAGAAAAAAACTGTTTTCTGTTTTTCTGTTTTTTTGACTTATCGCTTCTTCAGGTACTCGGGTGTCTTGATGAATTGTTGCCTGCCCGGGTCATCCGGTTGTTCCTCGCCGTATGGCTCGATGTATCTTCTTGTTTTCCAAGTGATAAGCATGGCGTTCAGTCCATCACCCACGATGCCCTGCCTGTTCCGCATCTGTTGCGCCTCGTCACGGGTAAAAATGTCGGGAAGTAAGTCGAGCAGGTTCTGGGGACCCCGTTTCCTCTCCCGTTTTCCCGCAAATTCCACCTCCTCGATGGCCTCGCCGAAAAACTTCATCTTGCACCAGAGGTCGTAGCGTAGCGACCAGCGGATGAAGTCCTCCGTCACCTTGTCCCACACCCCGCCTTGCGCCACGAAGAGCACCATCGCTTTCAGATAGGCTATCACGTTGGCACGGAACGAAAGGTTCTCATACACACGGCTTTGCGAGAGGCGGGCAAACTCCGCATTCTCCTCTTTCAATCGTTTGGCGAGGTTCTGCGCCTGACGACATTCCACCAATCCACGAGCCTTGTTCAGACGCTCGATGTACGGGCGAAGCTCCTCGTCGAAGTCCGCACCGTACGAGCCATACACGGGCATCTCCGCACCGATGGGCTGCTCGGGGATGGTGCAGAAGTTGATGCGACTGATAGGTCCGTCCGTCAACACGCTTCGGAAGTAAGCCTGACCTTTGTGGATGGTCGTGCTTGCGTTCCAGTTGAAGCGGATGCACACCCGTTCGCTCACGCTCGAAGTGCCCACACGTGTCTGTCCATACACATTGCCCGGGTCGAATGCCAGGCACATAATCTGGAAGTGCGCCTTGCTCCGTGCCGAGGTTTTCAAGGCATCGAATTGGTCGATTTCGTTCATCTTCGTGTAAAGAAACCTTTCTTCGGCATCGGCCAGGCGTTGCACGAAGGCAGCGTTGGTCATATCGGGGTCAATCTCCTGAATCACAAGCCCTTCGGGTCGCTTCCGCTTGTCCTTGTTGGCACCCTTGGTGTTCATCTCCGCCTTCCATTCCTTCTCGCGTTGCAGGTTCTCCATATCCCGCTTTCGGATGTCCTTCAGGATATGGTTGATGGGCTCGCTGATGCAGTTCTTTCCCGCACCCGTTCCGGCCATCAGCACGTTCATCAGCGTGGCCTCGTGCTCCACGTTGTCGATGTAGCGGAAGGTGGTTCGCCACAGGTGCGTGGCCAGTGCCGGGAAGACCGCGTGTGCCACCGCAGGGCGATAAATCTTAGGTGTTCGGCTCACCAAAAGACGGATGAGCGGTGGCAAGCGACGGGGCATCTCGGGCGGAGTGATGAGTTCTGAGTGATGAGTTTTGAGTTCTGATTCTTCCTCACTCTTGCTTTCCACATCGCTCAGCAGCTTCTTCATCACCTTCGGCATTCCGTAGAACTTGGCGATGCAGGCATGGTGGATGAGCTGCTTCATCTCCTCTTCCTTCAAGCCATAGCAGGGCATGATTTGTAGCAGATGCTCCTCGTTGTTGTCGGTGATGTATCGCAGGTGCGAGGCCAGCCGGTGGAGCTTCGTGTTGCGTTCGCCCGGCTCGGGCTCTCCCCCATTCCGGCGGAACCATTCCCCGATGATGGTGTCGTAAGGGATGCCTTTGAAGGTCTCCGGAAATTCTTTTTGGCGCGGATTACACGGTTTTTCCATGCTTTCTGTTTTCGTAGCCTCCGGCTGATTGGATAACACGGATTTATCATAGCGTTCTGTGTCATCCAAATGGTCGAAGACCTCGTTAGGCGACGGATGGGGTCCGTGAAATCCGTGTAATCCGTGCCTTAATAAATCATCCGCAAACAAATTCTCCTCATCCACAAACAACACATACTCGCGTGGCACCGCAAACGAACACCGTGCATAGTCCTTCACACAGGCATCATAGTTGTCATCGCCCAACTGACGGGCCATCCATGCCTGAGCATCGGCCAAAGACATCCCTTGCGGGACGATGAACACTAACCGCAACCCCTCGCTACTTGGGGTGACGTGCGCCAACACGATGCCCAATTCCTCCTTGCGCGGTTCAATCTCTTGCCACTTGCCCAAAGGGTTCGGGATGTGGTCGAGGTCGTAGATGGAGAGTCCGCTGGGGATGGCGTCCTCGTTCTTGCGTCTGCCCTCCTTGAAGGTGGCGTGAAAGGTGAAGATTATCAAGGCCTTCTTCAAGTTCCCCTTCAAGGTCTCGAAGTCCTCGGACGACATTTCGCCCCGTCTCACGGCCTCCAGTGCGTCCTTGATTTGTGCGCACACGTCGGCCACCACCTGCGAATTCAACGCCCGGTGGAAGAGTTCGGGGGTGCAAGTGCGCACCACCCGGCTCTTTACATTGTCCGCTATTCCGAAACTCATAGGCATTCCTCCATAAAGTCCACAAAACTACTGGCCATACCACTCTCCGCCTCGATGGCACGTGCCGGGACGACACTTTCGTCGCGGTTGATGCGAAGACTCATCCGCACGTTGTCGTCGGACACGGTGATGCGTCCGTGGGGCAACTTCATATACTTCGTGCCCGGTTGGGGTCGCCACGTCTTGTTGTGTTCGTTGAAATTCCCCTCGATGGGGCTGACCAAGGCGAGGGTTCCTTGAATCCGTTTGTTACCGTTCAATAATTTCGCATATACTGCGTCTGAAATTTGGATAGTTACATTCATTGTTTATTCGGTTTTAGTGAGCCTTCGGAGAAGCGAAGTTGTTGGGCCCTTTCATCGATACTTCCTCGCTCACTTCAAGCCCGAAATGATTAATACTTTCTTCACCACGGAGTACACGGAGTCTCACGGAGCTTTATTTTCTTTCCACTGGCTTGTTAAAAACTCCGTGGAACTTTGTGTTCTCTGTGGTGAACTATTACAATTTCACGATTTCGTTCACCACGATGTCCTGATACACCTGCCCGTTGTATTCGCGAGTAGAGAATCGCAGTGCCGCCACCACAAGGTCGCCCTGGGTGAATCTCGTCTTGGCCTGTTCGCCAAGGATGGTAGCCACATAGCTGTTTTCATACTTACCGCCCAGCTCTTGCAGGACGATGTTACACTTACTGATTTGGCCTCCTTCGGCCTTCTGACTGGGCACTTGGAATGTTTCGCTTTGTGCCACGATTCTGAAAAATTTCTTCATACGTTTTCTTTTTAAAACTTTACAATTGAACTTCGTTGTTTTCGTTTCTGATGCGAAGATAAGCCCTCTTTTTCGCTTTCATATCATCGGGAGAGAGGGCAAATCCCCAAAGTGGAATGAATGGAATGAAAACCTTATTTTCAGCGGAACGAATGGAATGTTTTCGTTCTCAATTCCTTCACCAATCCGTTCAGAGGGACGAACGTTTCCATCGCCACGGATACGAATTGTTTGATTTTGCTCTCGCGCATTCCTGCCCGTTTCGTGGCATAGCTTTTCCATTCGTTCACCCTGACGGGTGTCTTCCATCCGCCCCACGAGCGCGCTTCTTTATGAAGGTTGTCACATAGCCGGGCAAACTCCACCGTACCTTCCTCGGGGAAGTCATCGGCAAACCATAGTTTCAGTTGGCGGATAAAGTCGGGAGCCTCCTTGTGCGCCAACACGCCCGGCACGCTCCATAGTGCCGCATAGAGGCAATACAGGCGGTTCTTCTGACCGGACACCCGATATTCCTTCACCGCCTTTCGCACGATGACTTTCAGCTTCCATAGAGCTTCCTCGTTTCGGAAAAGCATCGTGGCGAAGATCAAGTTACGCACTATTTCGCCTTCCGGCTTGGTTTCGGATGGTGGCATTTCGTCGTTGGTCATTTCCAGACGGGTCAGCATCTGCCCGTCCACGTTGGCATAGAATAATTTGTATTCCTTGCCTTCTATACTGATAGGTATGTAGTTCATTGTTTCGAGCTTTAAGAGCGAAAAGCGAAGAGAAACGTGGCCACGTACTTCTATAGAGATTCTTCCGCTCTTTCACTCGGGTTAGTTTACTTGGTTGGTCATTTCTTCTTCTATCAAAAAGTAGAAACTTTTCATCTTGGTATCGATGTGGGGGATGCCGATGTAGTGTTGCCAACCGTGGCAAACGGCATCCAGTAGGTTGTCCGCTATCTCTAATTGCATTTCATTGTTGAAGCCCGGCAAGTAGCTCATCATATCCTGATAAAGCTTGTCGCTTACTCTTCCTTCAATGTTTTCAAGCACCGATTTCGCTACCCCATCTATAGGGTATTGAGCCCGCATGTCACGAGTGATGATTTTCTTTTCTCTTTTGGGCTCAGCCTTCATGGCTCTTTCAAAAATAATGGTAAAATCTTCCATAAAATTAATGTTACGGGGTCCTTAAGCCCGGGTCTAAAATTGTTAATATTTTATTTATTATTTGGAATTGTACAAAATGTAAAAAAGCACTATCGAAACCACTTGTTTGATTTCGATGGTGCAAAAAAAGAGAAAATTTGGGATATGCCTTTTATGCGGAATTATGCGAAATTCAATTCGGCATAAATGCACATAGGGCAATCCTTACGGACCGCCCTATGATTAAACGTGTTATGTATAAATAAAAAGTTTTCTTATGTCAAATAGACTTATTTATTGTGCAATTTCAAAAATTCATTGACATTCACTTCTATCTCCAATAAACTAGTGTTATTTGCTCCCTTTATCATTTTACGAATGTGATTTGCATACGTCTTTTTCTCGACCTTCATTTGCAAATTACAATCTTCTCGTAAAAAACGGTAACAAGCATTTCCATTAGGATTAGATAAAACAATTTCTTTTTTCTTCCACTTACGATAAAATACAACAAATGCCTTGTTTACATAATTATCCTTTGTCGAATCTATCTCTATAGCTGAAGCCTTGTGAAGTTTTAAGTATTCTACAAACAAATTAGCCCACTCAAGAGTTAAAGCACCATCCTTTTCTCCTTCTATACTTTTGAAGAGAGATTCGGATTTACGTCCTTTTAAACGTACTTTATCCTCACTTTGAGTTTTATTATGAACATTACTAGAACCTTCGTTTATAACTTCAGATTTCTCCATCTCATTATTTATCAAATCTTTAAGTTCAGCTATTTCATTTCCTCTATTCATATCCTCTCTAACAAGTTTTTCAAGATACTTCATTCCTTTAATTATATTTCCTTTCAAATCATCCTCCCATTCAGTACCTTTATGTTGTTCCCAAAATTTAGAAGAATAAATGAAATATTCGTCTATTGCACAAACAACTTCCTTACGTTCTTCCAAAGGCCATAAACAAACCACATGTTTGTATATTTTATCTATATATTCTTTTTTAAACGAAAAAGAAGAATGAAATAAACGATCAAAAATGAATCTCTCCCAATCATACAAATTCCCTGTTATGATTCCGAAATTGAATCTATACTTTTGATTGTCTTTCATAGAAATCGAAAATACTCTTCTTGCAAATTTCGCATCTTGATTCCTTATACAATCCAGTACATAGTCAATAGTTTCTCCAACACCTTTCAATGACTCCATATTTTTACTTAAAATCAAAAATACAAGGCTTCTCAATATTATTATGTCATCATCAGATGGCCTAAACTTAGCAAAACAATATTTTTCCAAACTCTTATAGAGCGTGCATGTACTTATGAATAGAAACTCTCTAAAAAAAGAAAGATGGAGCATACCACATATTTTATAAGCTAAGCCAAAATTATCATTTAGCCACTTCAACGAATAGCCTCTTTCTAAACACAAACATTGCAAACGTTCTCGCATAACACCACAATATTGGTTATCATCCAATATTTCGTCATATGATTTCGTCATACTTAAATGGTATAAATCGAAAATCTTGTCAAGTACTTCTTCCATTTCTAATATTTTAATATTTGTAATCATTTTTCATTCTCCCAATTAGTTTGCATTCATGATGAATCAAATTTAATAATTAACACCTGATTTTTCCTGCACATACCAATGTGTAAAACTTTAAAGTTATTACTCTCTTTATTTACCTTTATGTCCTTTGTTTTAATATTTTATCAAAAAACAAAAAAAAGCGCCCAACTCCACTTTCTCAGTGTGAGCTGGACGCTTTTGCTATTCCGTATGCTTCGTTGCCTCTATTTACAAACGAAGTAATTGGTTCAATAAATCTTATATGCCGCAAAGGTAATGTAACAATACGACATATCCAAACAATTATTTGATATTTTTATTTTTGTACTATAAACTTATAAAGTTCAAACTCGTATTATATTAATTTTGAATACTAGTAAGAACACCGTTTTCAAAATATAGATAATCACAATCATATTCACCATATACCCATTGTTCATGTGTGCCCCAACTACCTGTTGTTCTATTTATATCATCGGGTTCTCCCCATGATTCTCTACACATTTGTTTGCTCCAACCAATTCTGACTTTTCCTTCTACCATCATTTTAGCGGTTGCTTTGCCATATTTGGGTACCAACCGTTCAAACTTTTCTTTCTGCATCGTTGTCAATCCATTTATGAATTCAGCATATGTTGCACCATATTTCTTAATCCACGATGCATAACGTTCTTTCTCTTCCTTTTCTTTTTGAATGGCCAAATTTCTTTGTTCTTGTTTAAAAGCATAAGCCTCATCAACTAACATGAAATAATCTTGGAAGTTTTTACAAAGATGGTCTTTATAATAGTAGTTACTATGCTTTTTTGTACCAGAAAAGATACTAGTCGCAGGTACTCTAAATATAGTACCTAGAGAATCTTCTAAGACCGCATAAACTTCTTCTGTATCCCATGGCTTTTCATAGATGACAAATTCCAAGCATTTATAGATACCTTCAGACAAAACATATAACGAATTATCCTTAACCCTTTGGTTATTAGCTGCATTATATGATGAAATTATCCCGTCATCTTTATAGTTATATTGATTATTTGCTCCGTAATATACATCTTTGCCTGTAAATTTTCTCACAACCCAAAGACAGTTTTTCTTTGTGAACATTGAAGTTAGTTCTTCTTTCTTGAGTGTAAATAAGCATTCAAACAGATAATTACTATTTTTACTTTCTTTCCAATTATAAAAAGGATTTTTCCCTGCTATATAAGTCAATGGAATTTTTACTGTAGTTGCATTATATTCACTTTCACCATATGAACAAAGGACTACAGGATGAGCATAAACAAACGTATCACAAACTTCAAATCTAACATCAATGCATTTTTTAACTTTTGAGTTTTCAAAAGGCGTTTTATTTACAGAACTGAAGATTTGTTTTAAAGTATTCTCTTTGTCTTTATAATCATCATAATCATAATCTGACCTTTTATTTTGCCATTTAAAGTATAGTTCTTGGCCCTTAAATTTATCAGAAATACTATTCATGTAGTTAGCTGGAATACATGGCAAATTAACGTAAAGATATTTAGTTTTATAGGTATATCCTTCTAATTTCTCTGCAATCATGTTCTTTGTCAGAAAGCTTGCATTTTTTTCAAAGAATGGGACACGCAAAACAATTTTAGCCTCATCTTCGATTCGGGAAAGGAATAACAAGAATACTTTATTTTCCTGCTTCCCTTTATGCATATAAGCTTCTGTTTTTAGCACTTTAAAAGTTTTCCCTTCTATTTCATCAAAAGGAGTCAAACCATTCTTATTACAATTATATTGAAACCCATCTTTAAACTTGTAAGAGGTCTGCTTGACTCTTGAGAATTCATAATAATCATAGTTTGTCATCTTTATATTTTTGGGAAATACTTTTGTTGCATCATAGAAACAATCATAACCTTGATATTCTTGTTTAGCTTTTTCCGTCAAAGGGTAAAACATAATAGTATCACCAACTTTTGGTGTGTAACCTTGTGCTCTAATCCCTACAACTATCATAGAGAAAAGAATCAGCAATAAAACTTTTTTCATAGTACAAATAAAGTTCCCTGCAATTCCATAGAGAATCTAAAAACTACAAAAAGAAAACGTGGAACTGCAATGCCACATCGTAATTGAAGGTCCTAGGAAAACCCACGAACAAATATAGTAATAGCAGCCCACGCTATAGCGTGAGAACCACTATGCTATCTTCTTGTTCGTTATTTGAAAATTTCCTAGGTTTTCAATTACAAGATACGCATAACGTTTCTATAAATAACCAATAAATAATTGGACAAAACACAATTTGCCCTATCCATCTGCAAAGCTAATGGAAATATTTTGTATTATCAATCAAAATCCCCGAAATTTGCACAATCTCGTTAACCATATTGTTAAGGGAGTTACAGAGTCGTCTATTTATGGGTCTCTTGCTATTATCCATCTCACTTCAACACCCAATAATCCAACAATTCCCCCCAAACTTGCAATCCCATAAATTAAAATGGAGTATCATATTAGTAAAAAAACAAAACTAATATGGAAGTGTAGCAGGGTCTTGACGAGTATCGAAAACACCCTCCACTAAAATTTCCGTCTCCAGAATCCGATAATAAATCAAGAAATAATCACAATGAAAAACGCGTACATCCCGTATTTCTTTTGTATCTACCGACCGGTACATCAGCGGGAACTTGGCAACCAATTTCAATGATTCACGAACCATCTTTACTATTGAACGGCTATACTTGGAATTTCCATTCCTGACATTATAGTATGTCAACATTTTACCGAATTCCGTAATGGCCGACTCAGTCCAACGAACCTTCAATTTAGCCATTGTTCCAGCATTTTATCAACTTCTTCTTGGCTATATACACGACCAGCTTTGTAATCTTCTTCCGAACGACGAAGCACTTCCATTTCATACGGAGTAGGTACGTGGCTGGATAGGCGATTGGTCACTCCCGCCTGATATGCTACCGCCGGTTCATTCGCTTCGACGGGAGTTTCTTCTATCTGAGGATAAGGTCTTGTTGCCATAATCTTGACACTGATGCTATATGTTTTGCAAATGTAACGGATATTCTTCAGATATACAAGCTTTTCAACAAACATTCACCTCAAGACAACTTTTCCCGTACGTAGTCAACCTACGAAGATGGAAAGTCAACTAAGTCCGTACAAAGTCAACTTCCTCAGGAAAGTTGTCCAAAAAACAGAAAAACAGTAAAACAGTTTTTTGAAAGTCAAAAACACACCAAAACAGGGTATATAGATAGTTAATTATATATATAATATATAATTAAAAATTTTTCCCCACATTTTCAGCCGATTTGAAATAACTGTTTTTCTGTTTTTCTGTTTTCTTGACACGTGGTGAGGGCGGCGGTTTCGCAAATCCATTCACGTTTTATGCAAAACGTTTGTACGCTTCCCGTCAGGGGCCGTGGGGATTGCCTCCCCCCGCCCTACGGCTCGCCCAGGTGGCGCACGATGGCTTCCACCTCGGGACGGAGGAAGGTGTGGCGACGGGCGTTGTAATGCAGCTTGTCCAGCTCTTCTTTCAGCTGCGGACAACGGTCTATCCAGCGTTTGAGGGTCTTCACGGCACTGTCAGGAGCGACGGACGGTTGGTAGAGCAAAGCCAATTCGGCCTTGCCGTAAGAACGGATTTGGAACATCTTTTTTAAATTAAAAATTAAGAATTAAAAATTAAAACGATTGATTTTTCATCTAAATTTATCCGTGTCATCTGCGGATGGAAGATGGGATTGCGGAGGCGTTACCGCATTACAAATATAGTGAATTTAGACTACTTATCCAAATGATTTGCACTCTTTTTCACCTGAAAACGGACAAATTCGGACATCAACGGACAAAAACGGACATTAACGGACATTGGCGTTTCGGGATGTGTTATCTTTGCATCGTCATCCGGAAGACAATAGAAACTTTTCATCCACCCTTCGTCATCCAGAGCGAAGCGAAGGATCTCGGGAACATACACGTGGATGCACACGAGATCCTTCGTCGCTGCGCTCCTCTGGATGACAAAGGATGGAGGAGAGAGGCAAAAGACCACAAACTTTTAATTTTTAATTTTCAATTTTTAAAACGACAAAACTATGGCAAGAAATGTAACTTACTCCGTATCCCCTCGTATCAACCCGCGCGACAAGGAAGCAGCACCGAAGTACTACGGTCAGGTGCAGGCATCGGGCGACATCAGCCTGCGCGAAATGGCCGAACGAATCCAGCAGACGTGTACCGTGCACAAGAGTGACGTGTTCGCCGTGCTCGTGGCCTTAGAAGATGTGATTACCGATGCACTCAAGGGAGGCGAAATTGTCCGCCTGGGCGACCTCGGGACCTTCCAGATTGGCATCAGCTCGAAGGGTGCCATCACCGAGGACGACTATACCGATGCCCTCATCAAGAAGGCACGCATCAACTTCCGACCCGGTTCAGCACTCGTGGGCGCCCTCAGCGGACTGACCTTCCAGAAGGTGGACGTGAAGTACACCCGAAAGCCTGAATCCGAAGAGGAAGAAGAAGGCGGTGGCGAGGACTTGACGGCGTAATTCTAATCAAATGATTAAGCAAATGATAGTTGATAAATGATAAATGATAGAGAGCCATCCGGAAGGCCAACAATCATCCACCAACTATCAACTATCATTTATCATCTATCATTTATCATCTATCATCTATCAACCATCAACTATGAACAAGAAAGAACTTTGGAAAAAGATACTGGACATCGCCATCACGATTCTTACGGCGATAGCGACTTCCCTCACCACGACCTCGTGCATGGGGGTAATATAAAATGTCACCCAAAGCGGAATGAAATGAAGCGAAGGATCTCGGGAACACCCACTTGATGTACTCGAGATCCTTCATCGCTAAGCTCCTCTGGATGACAAACAAAAAATCAATACACATCCGTCTGGCTCAGTTCCTCCGTCGTGATGGAGCGGACGTCCATCTTCCGCCAGAAGTAGGCGATGTAGGCCACCACGAACGGAATGATAAGCGACACGATGCTCATGCACGTCAGGGTGAACTCGCTCGACGAGCTGTTCTGGAGCGTGAGCGAACTCTGCAAGTCGGCGGTAGAAGGATAATAGGCCGTGCCGTTGTAACCGGCTATCATGAAGAGCGCCATCACCACC